>JBASVF010000061.1:0-5661 GCA_049275795.1 Desulfomonilia bacterium | reverse complement strand
CGGCTTCAAGAAGAAACGTGACGCATGAACGCCTGCCCGGCGTTTTCCTTCGAGGACCGGGGCCGATGCGGGACTCACGGGTTGCAGGTCTGGAAGAAAAAGCCGTAGAATGAGAAACGTCAGGATCACATATGCCGGCACGGAGAAAGGGCACACCCACCACTGAAACAGACGGCCGTGGTCTTTCGGACCGCCGCCTGGATTTTTCCCACCAGATCCTCGCCTGTCTTGCCAGCAGCAAGCCAAGACACGAGTTCCTCTCGGAGATGCTCGGGCTCGTCCTCGAGCATTCGGGTTGCGACGCGGTGGAGATGTGGCTCAGCGAGGGCTCCGAGGGCGTGCGCTGCGAGGCCTCCGGGAGTGACGGCAAGGGCTGCGGCTTCTCCCTGATCGCAGGCGGCGGCGAGCTCGCCTCGGCCGGGATTGGAAGGCTCTGCGCCGATACGCTCAGCTCCTGCAGCAGCAGGGGAGCGGTCCACGTCACCGGGCACGGCAGCATCTGGATTCCATGCTCCGACCCGGAGATGCCGCAGGCTCTCCAGGAGAGCTGTACCGGCCGCGGATACCGGTGGCTGGCCCTCGTTCCCTTGAACTTCGGTGAAGAGATGATCGGGATGCTGCTTTTCAAGAACACTCGGGAGGATGCGTACGACCCGAAAAGGCTCGAGTACCTGGAGACCCTCGCAGCCAAGTTCGAGATGGGTCTCCTGCACCAGCTCTCGAGGGCGAGGCTGAGCGAGCGGGTCAAGGAGCTCACCTGCCTGTACGGCATCGCGCAGACGGCCTCGGACCCGGCCAGGTCCCTCGAGGACAAGATCACGGAGATCGTGGGCCTCCTCCCCGCCGCCTGGCAGTACCCCTCCCGCGCCTCGGCCCGGATCGTGATCGACGGCCGCGAGTTCTGCACGCCGGGCTTCAGCCCAGGGGGTGCCAGGCAGGCTGCACAGGTAGTGATCGGGGGACGACACCGGGGAGCGGTTGAGGTCCACTACGCCCTGCCCTTGCCCCTGCCCAGGGAGAGCCTGTTTCTCGAAGAAGAGCAGAAGCTGATCGACAACATCGCGGGCCAGGTTGCGCAGATGCTCGAGCAGAACGAGGCCATGGCCCTCCAGGCCGAGCTCCGCGAGCAGCTCGCCCGGGCCGACCGTCTGGCCGCCATCGGCCAGCTGGCCGCAGGCGTCGCCCACGAGCTCAACGAGCCGCTCAACACCATTCTGGGCTTTGCCCAGCTCGTAGCGAAGACCCCGGACATGCCCGGGCAGGCGCTCGAGGACATCGGCAGGATCATCGACGCCTCGCTCCACGCCCGCTCCATCATCCGCGAGCTCCTCATCTTTGCCCGGCAGGACACCCCGAGCAGGGGCAGGGTGAACCTCAACCGCATCATCGAGGACGAGCTCGGGCTCTTCGAGTCCCTGTGCCTGAAATCCTCGGTGGAGCTCAGGCGCGTGCTCGCCCCGGATCTGCCCGAGATCGAGGCGAACCGCTCCCAGATGCTCCAGGTGATCTCCAACCTGGTGATCAATGCGCTGCAGGCCATGCCCGAGGGGGGCGCCGTGACCATAGAGACCTCGTTCGACGCCTCCGGCGTATCCCTCATCATCCAGGACACGGGGGTGGGAATGAGCGAGGAGGTAAAGAACAACATCTTCCTTCCGTTCTTCACCACCAAGGACGTGGACCAGGGAACCGGGCTGGGGCTTGCAGTGGTTCACGGTATTGTGGCATCACATGGGGGAAGGATCGCGGTTGAAAGCTCGCCCGGGGAAGGGTCGCGGTTCATGCTCACCTTCCCGCGCTGCCCGGAGCTCGAAACTGAGGACGGAGAACGATGACGGCTGCCCGCAAAACACACATCCTGGTGGTAGACGACGCCCCCACCGCTCTGGATATCCTGGAGCGAAACCTGAGCTCACGGGGATACGCCGTGACCTGCGCATCGTGCGTGGCCGACGCGGTGCAGGTCCTCGAGACTGCGCAGGTGGACCTGGTCATCACCGACTACAAGATGCCCAAGATCAGCGGGCTCGACCTCATCCGCCACATCCGGGAGAACTGCATCGATACCGAGGTGATCATGATCACCGGCTATGCATCGGTCAAGGGCGCGGTGGAGGCCGTGAAGACCGGGGCCGAGGAGTATCTCCCCAAGCCCTTCACCGACGAGGAGCTCTTCGCCGCGGTGGAGCGGGCGCTCAACAAGCGCAAGCTCAGGACCATCGTCAGGGGCAGGAAGCCGAAGATCGTCCCGAACTCCTACGGCATCATCGGCGAGTCCGCACCGGTGAAGGCCATGCTCGCCCAGATCGCCCGGGCCTCGGCGTCCCAGGCCACCGTGCTCGTGCAGGGCGAGAGCGGCACTGGCAAGGAACTCGTGGCGCGGGCCATCCACTACAGCAGCAAGCGGGCCTCGGCCCCCTTCGTGCCGGTCAACTGCGGCGCCATACCGGAGAAGCTGCTGGAGAGCGAGCTCTTCGGTCACATGAAGGGCGCGTTCACCGGCGCCACCGAGTCCCGAGCCGGCTTTTTCCAGACCGCGGACGGCGGCACCATCTTCCTCGACGAGGTCAACGAGATGAGCCCTGCCATGCAGGTCAAGCTGCTCAGGGTGCTCCAGGACAAGCAGGTGTGCATGGTGGGGGCCCGGAGGCCCCAGAAGATCGACGTGCGCATCCTGGCCTCAAGCAACAAGGACCTGCGCGCCTTGGTCAAGAAGGAATCGTTCCGCGAAGACCTGTTCTTCCGGCTCAACGTCATATCGATCGTCGTCCCGCCCTTAAGAGAACGGCAGGATGACATTCCCCTTCTCGTGGAGCATTTCGCGGCAAAGTTCGCCCATGAAATGGGCAGGCCGGCGCCCTCGTTCTCGGACGAGGTGATGAGGTCCTTCATGAGCTACTCCTGGCCAGGAAACGTAAGGGAGCTGGAAAACCTCGTCCAGCGGCTTGTCGTCATGATCGATGCCCCGACCGTAGAGATGCCCGACCTGCCGTCATTCATGCGGTTCTCCGCCCTGTCGGGGCCGGCACCGTTCAGGTCCCTGGCAGAGGAAGAGGCCAGCTACATCCGCATGGTCCTCGCAAGCGTGGGAGGAAACAAGTCCCGTGCCGCCGAGATACTCGGCATCGACCGCAAGACCTTGAGGGAGAAGATCAAGCATGCCCCTCTCCCTGGAGGCAAGTCCTCCGGGAATTGGTGAATATCTCGCCAGGCGGGGAAAATTTCCCCACTTTCCGATCCCTGCTCCTGCTGCCTGGATGGGCGGCTCCCCCGGCATAGTCCACGTGCTTCGAAGGCAATAAATCCTATAAAATCAAACCGATAATTGACGAAGGCAGGGCTGTGCATCCCGATAGTCCTTGATAAGATTGCCGGGCATGCTTCTTGCCCCCACGGTCACGTCACGTGAACAAGAAACAGGGGGTGCGACATGCCCGAACGGTACGAGGGGCTCTGTTCTGCCTGCAAATATTCATTGCGGTGCACCTTAACGAAATCGCCCGGGCAGGGCATCCAATTCTGCGAGGAGTATGAGGGAGGAGGCGGGCCGCATCCCGGCGGGAAGGCCGGGGGCTGCGCCGGGCCCGCAAAGCCCCGGGGAACGGATGCAAAGCCGGGTGCATCGGGAGCGGTTCTGGGGCTGTGCGGCAACTGCAGCAACCGCGACACCTGCCGCTTTCCGCGTCCTGACGCAGGCGTATGGCATTGTGAAGAATACCAGTGAGGGCGCGACACGGGTTAGAGGAGGTCGGCCCCAAGGAGAAAGAGAGAGGCATGGATACGAAAGGCATTCTTGATATCATCAAGCGCAACGGCAAGAATCACGCGGGGATCATTGCCATCCTCGAAGAGATCCAGGAGGAGTGCTCCTATCTCCCCGAGGAGGCCTTGCGGCTGGTGGCCAGGGAGACGGGGCGCCCGCTGGCCGACATCTACGGCGTGGCGACGTTCTACAAGGCCTTCAGCCTGAAGCCCAAGGGCAAGCACTGCATATCGGCCTGCCTCGGCACGGCGTGCCACGTGCGCGGCGCTCAGAAGATCGTGGAGGAGTTCTCGCAGGAGCTCGGGATAAAGCCGGGTGAGACCACCCCTGACAACGAGATCACGTTCGAGACGGTCAACTGCCTCGGGGCATGCGCCCTGGGGCCCATCGTGGTCTCCGACGGGCACTACTTCGCGAACGTGACTGCCCGGAAGGTAGGCGAGATCCTCAAGGAAACGAAGGAGGGAACCTTCGGATCGGGCAAGGCCGAGGAAGTGAACCCGCTTCTCATCGAGGTGTCCTGTCCCCGGTGCGGCCGGAGCCTCATGGACGGCGGGAACGGCCTCCACGGCCACCCGTCCATCCTGGTCACTGCTTCGATGAACGGCAAGACCGGGTGGGCCAGGATCCCCTCTCTCTACGGGCATTTTACCAGAACCCACGAACACGACTTTCCCGCAGGCTCCATCGTACAGCTCTCCTGCCCGCACTGTGCCTCGTCCTTCCAGGACGGCTCCCGCTGTGTGGAATGCGGGGCACCGCTGGCAACGATGAGGCTCGCCGATAACAGTGGCGTCTTTCGCATATGCACCCGCACGGGGTGTGAGGGCCACCTGCTCGACATCGGCAGGGCGGAACTGTAGGAGGCGGGCACCATGGAAAAGTTCGATTCGATCAACGGGCTTCGCGAGTTCAGGGCGCGCCTTCTTGCGAAATTCGATCCTGAAGTTCCCACCCTGGTCATATCCGCGGGCACCTGCGGACAGGCAAGCGGCGCCAACGCCGTTATCCGGGCGGCCAAGCGCGAGCTGCTCCGGAAGGGCCCGGCCTGCGGGGTCCGCCTGCGCATCACGGGCTGCCACGGCTTCTGCGCAATGGAACCTTCGGTGCTCCTCGAGCCTCGGCGCACCTTCTATCCAAAGGTGCGGCCGGAGGACATCCCGGACATCATCGATGCGGCCGAGCGGGGCGACATCGTCAAGCGCCTGCTCTACGTGCACCCGGAAACCGGCGCGCGGATCGAGAAGCAGGACGACATGCCCTTCTTCCAGGGGCAGGTGAGGACCATCATCGGCAGGAATGAAAAGATCGATCCCATCCGCATCAGCGACTATATATTGAACGACGGCTATCTCGCCCTTGCCCTGGCGCTCGAGGGGCAGGATCCCGGGCGCATCGTCGAAGAGGTGACGGCCTCGGGGCTTCGCGGCCGCGGAGGGGCAGGCTTTCCCACCGGGCGGAAGTGGGGGCTCTTCGCCTCCCAGCGTAACGTGTCGGGTAAGTACCTCATCTGTAACGCCGACGAGGGTGACCCGGGCGCCTACATGGACAGGAGCGTCCTCGAAGGCAACCCGCACAGCATCATCGAGGGAATGACCATAGGTGCCTTTGCCACGGGCGCAACCGAGGGGATCATCTACATCCGAACGGAATACCCGCTCGCCATCAAGCACCTCAAGATCGCACTGGAGCAGGCGAGAGAGATGGGCCTGCTCGGTAAGAACATCCTCGGGACCGACTTTTCCTTCGATATATCGATCGTCAAGGGCGCGGGCGCCTTTGTCTGCGGAGAAGAAACGGCCCTGATCAGGTCCATCGAGGGGCGCATGGGCGAGCCCAGGCAGAGGCCCCCGTTCCCCATCGTAAAGGGACTCTACGGCAGGCCCACGATGATCAAC
>JBASVF010000060.1:0-13938 GCA_049275795.1 Desulfomonilia bacterium | reverse complement strand
CCCTCGGACACCGCCATTCCACTGACGATGCCTCTCTCGGAGAGGGTCGAACGGATCCTGCGGATATCGAGAACCCGCTTCTCGAGAGGGGCGGCCTGGGGAAGGAGGTCCTCTCCCCCGCGGTTCTCATAGGGGCTGGCACCGCCCGGGAGAATGCCGAAGCTGCCCAGGAGCGAGTTGATGGCCATTCGCTCCTTGCGATCGTCCAGCACGGCCATGGAGCACAGCACGATGAAGAAGGTGAGCAGGATGAGCATGAGCGAGGTATACAGGAAGATCCCTGTATCCGCGTTCGCCTGGATGTAGATCCGCTTCTTCCGGGCCATGCTATTCTCCGCGGTTTCTTGATGTGACCTCTCTCAGGCTCGGCGAGAGGTAGGAGTGGAGCTTTCTTTCCACGATCCGGGGATTGTCCCCTGCCGAGATGGACATGATGCCCTCGATGATCATCCCCTTTTCCAGCGATTCCTCTTTCGAACGCATGGCCAATTTTCCAGCCATGGGCAGCGCGATCATGTTCGCCATGATGGAGCCGTAGAAGGTGGTGATCAAGGCCAGGGCCATGGCCGGCCCGATGGACGAAGGGTCGGACATGGACTGGAGCATCTGGACCAGCCCGATGAGGGTTCCGACCATTCCCATGGCCGGCGCAAAGGTACCCAGGGCGTTGAGGATGTCTGCCCCCTTGGTGTGCCTGCGCTCGAGGTGCTCGATCTCGGTCTCCAGGATCTCACGGATCGACTGCGGCTCCAGCCCGTCGATTACCAGCTCGAGGCCCTGCTTGAAGAAGGGGTCCTCGAGCTCGCCGGCCGCGCTCTCCAGCGCCAGGATCCCCTCCCTCCTCGCGCGCGTCGCATAGTCCACGAAGGTGGGAATGAGGCCCTGGGCATCCCGGGGCGTGGTGAAGAACACGTTCTTCACCACGCTGGCAAGACCGAGCACCTCCTTCAAGGGATAGTTTATGAAGATGATCCCGAAGGTTCCCCCGACAACGATCAGCAGGCTCGGTACGTCGACGAACAGGGTCAGGGGTCCGCCGGACATGATCCCCGTGATGACCATGCCGAAGGCGAAAACCACACCGATTATGGTAGCAATATCCATGTGCGCCCCTCTAGCGAGATTGATATCGCCGAGGAGACGAGCAAGGGATGTGCCATAAATAGAGAGGCAAGATTATCCGTGTTGTTTCAATAGCTTACAAAACACAACCTGGGATTTTTCCCGGCATGACAAGTCATAAAATTGACGCCCCGCACCTCGGGACAACTCGTTACGGGGTGCGGGGACTCTCAGGATCAGCGTTTCAGGTTGATGAGCTCCTGGAGCATGTCGTCGGTCGTGGTAATGATGCGCGAGTTCGCCTGGAACCCTCTCTGGGTGGTGATCATCTTGACGAACTCGGAGGCGATGTCCACGTTCGACTGCTCGAGCGAGTTGGGAGAGATGCTCCCCAGGCCGTTCTCCCCGGGGTGCCCGGTGATCGCGTCGCCGGAGGCGCGGGTGGCGGCCCACAGGTTGCCGCCCACCTTGTACAGCGCCTGCTCATTGTTGAACTTGGCGAGGCCCACCCGGTAGAGGGGGAGGATCTGCCCGTTGCTGTAGTGGCCCACCATGATTCCGTCGGTGCCCACAGAGATGTTCTCCAGGAAGCCGGTACCGTAGCCGTCCTGGGTCTGGTAGACCGTGGTGGAGGATGCCGCATACTGGGTGGAGGTGAGGGCTTGAGGTTCCCAGGTGGTGGTCGGCAGCCCGTTGGCTGCAATCTCCGTGATATTCGCCGCTCCGCCTGACCAAGTGCTCGCGGTGCTGCGGACACCGACCTCAAGGGCTATGGGCTGCTCGACCCCGGCCACGAAACTGGCCGTGAACTGGGGATACCCATCCAGTGACCAGTCGGCGGCCACCCAGTTGGCCGGATCCGTAGGGTCGGCCGCAGGGTCGCAGACAAAGGCCGTCAATCTGTCCAGGGCGCCGCTGGAAGAGTTGTAGCTCATGGTGCCGCGCATGAGGATACCCTCGTGGGGGGTCCCGGCAAAGCCGGTCCTCACGTCGTCCGCCGGGTTGCAGGTCACGATGTACTCCCAGGTGTTGTCGAGATCGATCGTGCCGTCGTTGTACTCGCTCGTGGCAGCGATCTTGTCATAGATGATCGTGATATCGTGGGAGTTGCCCAGGGAGTCGTACACCCGGATCGAGGTCTGGTAGCTGTAGGATGCATCTCCGATCGGCTCGGGGGCCGTGGCGTTCCAGGCGTTAAAGAGGCTCACGCTCCTGGAGGTCTCGGCCATGTCGAGAAGGGTAATGGCGGTGATCTGTTCAGTCGCCTCGGGAGGCGAGGTGAAGGTATTGAGCCGGATCTCGGTCAGCGTTCCCTGGTCGGTCCCGTTCTCGTCGAGAGCCCAGCCCATGGCCACGTAGCCCGCCGCATTCACGAAGTTCCCGTCCGCATCGAAACGGAACTCGCCCGCCCGGGTGTAGTACTGGGTCTCGGATCCCCGGGGAGAAACGATGAAGAAACCGTTGCCGCCGATAGCCAGATCTGTGGCGTTGGACGTCGACTCGAAAGAGCCCTGCTGGAACAGGGTACCGACGGAGCTGAGCGTGGTCCCCCGCCCGATCTGGGACGTGCCCGATGCCGTCGATACCGACTGCGAGAGCACGTCCTGGAACGAGGTCCTGCTCGACTTGAAGCCGATGGTGTTGACGTTGGCGATATTGTCACCGATCACGCTCATGGCGTTGCCATGCGTAGAAAGGCCGCTGATGCCTGCAAACAGAGAACTGGAAATGCCCATGTATGCCTCCTTTTACCCTTGAATCTTCTTGATATCCGCTATGTTGATTTCCTTGTCGCCGATGATGAGGTAGGTGATGCCGCCTTCATACCTCACGCCCTCTACCAGCCCGGACGTGTACGTGGTGGCTCCAACGGGAGCGCCCTCGTAGTCCACGGCCCTGACGGAGAACCGGTACCGTCCCTCGCCCAGCTCATAGCCGTTGTCGTCCAGCCCGTCCCAGGTGCACTGAGCCTCGCCGGCCGTGGCATTCGAGCTCTCCATGGTCCGCACCAGTTTGCCCCTGCTGTCGTAGATGTTCACCTCGACCGTTGCGGCCGGGGAATCCAGCTCATAGTTGATCCGGACCTCGCCGCCCGAGTAGTTCACGATATTGCCCTGTGCCTCCACCTGCTTGCCGATGAAGGACAAGGCATTCATATTGTTGATGGAAGACTGCAGGATCCCGAGGCTCGCAATGTTCTCGTCGATGTTGGTCAGGGTTTCCAGCGAGGTGAACTGTGCGAGCTGAGCGGTGAAGTCCGCGTTCTCCACCGGGTTCAAGGGGTCCTGGTACTGGAGCTGCTTGACGAGCAGGTTCAGAAAATCATCCTTTCCCAGCGACTTCGATTTCTCGGCGGCACTCGAGCCGCTGAAAGAAGTCTGGCCGGCAAGGATCGAATCGATTCCCACTGTGGACATTTCTCCCTCCTCTTCCCTCAGGCAAAGAGATCGAGCCCGCCCTGGGCGGAGCCGGTCATCGATGCCTGGGTATGAACGTATTGCCGGGGCTCGTCAGGGCCCTGCCCATGGAAACCCGATCTCCCCTCACCGGAGGAGGCGCCCCGGCCGTGCCCATCCTGCCGGGCAAAGGCGAACCCTTCACCGGAGGGCCGCTGGTCGATGCCGGTGCTCACCGTGAGCTGGACAGGCCGGATGCCCTGCTCGGCCAGTGCCTCTCTGAGCGTGTGCATGTTCTGCACGAGGATGTCGCGGGTCACGGATTGGTCGGTCTTGAACACTGCCTCGAGCCGGCCGTCGTGCATGGTCATGCTCACTTCGACCCGCCCGAGCAGAGGGGGGTTGAGCCTGAGCGTAACGCTTCCCCCGCCGTCCTTCACGTGGGCGGGGAGTGTCTGCCTGAGCTGGTCCATGACGCCCTTCATGTGCTGCTCAAGGAGGGTCTCGGGCCTCTGCCCGCCCAGACTCCTTGCAAGGGCCTCGAAGCCCTCCCTGCCCAGTGCGGCCCGGATCTCCGGCAGGACTGCACCCGGCTGCCAGAGCTTAAGCGAGGTCTCGATGCCCACGAACTCCTGTTCGCTCATGGCGGATTTCAGGAATGCGAGAACCTCTGCCTCGCGGGGGGTAAGTCCCTGACCTTCCCGTGCCTTCAGGAAGGCGTTGATCCGTGAGGTGACCTCCTCGACCGCCTGCCTGCGAACCATCTCGTCCGAGGAGAAAAACAGGTCGGAGAGCACCTCGCTCTTTACGCCGAAGATCTCCTCCGCGCTCCTTGCCAGGCCTGCCTGGTTCACGGCCTCAGGGGCCGCACCGCGTGACGGCGCCGCGTTCCGGATGGCCCTGCCCTGCCTGAGGGCGTCCGCCACGAGGACGCTGATCTCCGCGGTCAGGCTCGAGATGTTCTGCCGGATCACATCAGCCGCCGGGAGGCCTCCCCCCGGTGCCGGCTCATTTACACCGGGAAAGGCCTGGTCGCTCATGGTACCTCCCGCATCCGGCATGCCCGCCGTGAGGCTGGCGACGAGGGCCTCAAGGGCTTGGGCGTCGGAGACGGCGAGCGACCGTATCGCCTCCATGGAGGCATCCCCTCCGGCGGCCCGTGTGCTCAGGGTCGTAGAGAGCTTGGCACTCAGCCAGGCCTTGACAGAATCCTTCAGGGCCGTGTCCGCCATCAGAGCGTCGATATCCGCCTGCCCGAGCCCCTGAAACGCGAGAAGCGACTCGAGTGCGCTGTCCGATATCACCCCGTTCCGGCCGCTCAAGAGCAATTGAATGTCCGCGATCTGCAACCCCATTTCCTTGAGCGCAGCCGCCAGCCCGAGTGCGAGCATCCCGTCCGGATGCGCGGCGAGCGCTTCGAGGAGCTCTTCCTCCGGGAGGTCTTCCTGCGGGCCGGCCCCGGCGAGGGGGTCCGGGCCTCCTCCAGCCAGGCCGCTCATGGCCGAGGCCAGCTCTGCATCGAAGCCGGCGGCCTTGCCCTGGTGCGAAAATATTTTCCGCATGAACCCGACGGCCCCTGATGCGAGATCCAGTAAACCAGCGAGGGGCAACTGCATGTTCACCTCCATCGTGTAGTCTCCCCGGGAAAAGCAACGCCGGTGCCAGCATGCCGTTTTCCCTTTCAAGGCCTTGCCCGGCCCGCGGGGACGGTGGGCCTCCTGGCAAAAATTACACGGTGCAGGAGAAAAACTTGCCCATGTGCTGCTCATGCATACCAGGGAACCCGATGGCGTGCGTGACGACCCTGCCAGCCGGCCGGAACCTGTGATTATTATGAGAATGGGGCCTCGTTTCGATTCCGTGCCGTACCCGGATCACCACCGGCTCGATGGCAACCTTCCCGGGTGCCGCCGGTCGTGCCGGCCGTGCATGGGCGCACTTATCGCACGGTGAGGAGGCGTCTTGCCGTTTCAGCGTGGGTATCAGTCCGCTCCGGGGTTTTCCCGGAGCCTGACCACGAGCGCCAGCATGGCCAGTCCCACGATGGCGGAGAGGACGAAGGCGCTTTCGTATCCCCACTCATCCGATACGGCGCCGAAGCCCAGCGAGGCCAGGAGCATCCCGAGGTTGAATGACCAGACGAACAGGGAGTTCGCTACGGAACGGCTGCCCGGATAGACATCCAGGGTGAGAGCGTTGAGCGTCGGATAGAGATAGCCGTACCCGATCCCGAAGACGAGCGCCAGGACCGGGAGCCAAATCGCCCCGGTAAGGAAGGAGATGCCGGCGGGGAAGACGAGCAGGGCGGCAAGCGACAAGGTCCATGCCCGCGCATCGCCCAGCGCTCTCAGGCGCCGGTGCAGGAAGGCCCAGACCATGAGGCTGCCGGCCACGAACGACACGAAGAACGCGGCCGAGCTGTTCATGCCCCGGGTGAGCAGGAAGACGGGCACGAAGACCACCTGGGATCCGAAGACCGTGCCCAGCACGGCCGAGGCGGCCAGGAAGGGCAGGCCCTCCTTGAGGGAAAAAGACCGGGTCCGCTCTGATGAGGTGCCGTCCGGCAGGAAGAACCCGGCCGCGAGCCCAATGGATCCCAGGAGCCCTGCGGTGAGGAAGAACAGCGGATATCCGTGGGCATGGATCACATATTCTCCCAGGACCGGCCCGATGGCGTGCGTGGAAATGTTGACCCCGGTCAGGATCCCCAGGAAGTAGCGCCGCGAGCCTGGTGCGGCGATGTCGAAGACCATGGCGCCGAGGACTCCGAACGCGCTGGCGAACCCTACGCCCTGGACGATCCTGAGGGCGAAGACGAGCGCCCCCATCCCCTGCACCCGGGCATAGAACGGGGTGGCGAGGCACAGCAGGGACGCGCCGAAGATGAACACCGCCCTCCGGGACAGCCGCTCGGCCAGGATGCCGGCAAAGGGGAGCGCGGCCAGGACCGTGACGGTGAAGGCCCCCATGATCAGGCCGATGTCCACCGGCGAGAGCCCCAGGTGCACGATATACTTGGGAAGGAGCATGAGCTCCGAGAAGTTCAGGAAGAAAAAGAAGCTGGCCGCCAGTATGACGGGAAAACCGTTTTTATGCCCGCGCACCGGTGACCCTGTCGACGAATTCCAGGAGGCTCCCGAGCGAACCCTCAGCCCGGGAAGGGTTTTCCCGGGCGATGTGGTAGGCCTGGAGCCCTACGCTCCTGGGAACCAGGCAGTCGAACTCGAGGTGGTCGCCCACGTGCACCACCTCTCCTCCGGCCAGACGCCTGAGCCGCTCGAAGGCCCGCGCTTGGGCCTTGGTCATGCCCCAGTCGTCGCTCACCGAGATCACTTCTCGGAAATAGGGCTTGAGGCCGGCGATGCGGACCTCGGCGTTGAGGAAAAGGCGCGTCGCATTCGAGAACAAGACCAGGGGATACCCGCGGGACGTGAGGTCTTCGAGCACGGGAAGCGCATCGTCATAGAGCTCGATCCGCGAGCAGAAGCTCTCCACCAGCGCAGCGGGGTCCTTTCCGGAGAGCCCGAAGGCATCGAGCCAGTACGTGAGCTGGTACCATCGGATGGATGCCGGCCCCTCGGTTTCGTAGGCCTTCAGACAGTAGCGCCGGGCCTCTTCCAAGTCCATGCCCCTGCTCTCGGCCACGAGCCGCGGAAGCCCCTCCAGCCATACACTGTCTGCGAACCGGTTGCTGGTGAGGGTGCCGTCGAGGTCGAAGGATACGGTTACTCTTCCTCCCATACCTCGACCCTGTCCTTCCACTTGGCCTTTGCGGCATACAGCGCGTTATCGGCCCTGCTGATGAGCTCGGACTTGTCGGTCTGCCCGCGGACGAGACTGCCCACCCCGATGCTCACCGTAACCTTCACCGAGATGTCCTCGCCCAGGACGAACGGGGTCGATCGTACGGCCATGCAGATCCTCTCGGCCACCTCGACCGCCTCCCTGGTGTGGGTATTGGGCAGGATCACGGCGAACTCCTCTCCCCCGTAGCGGGCGAGGGTGTCGATGGAGCGGATATTCTTCCTGATCAGGGCGGCGAGCTGCCTGAGCACCATGTCCCCGCACTGGTGCCCGTAGGTGTCGTTATAGCGCTTGAAGTCGTCGATATCCAGGAGCAGCAGTGACAGCGCGCCGTTCTTGACCCGCTGCACGCGCTGTACCTCCTCGCTGAGGCGATCCTGGAAATGCCGGTGATTGTAGATCCCGGTGAGACCGTCGGTGATGGAGAGCTGGTTGAGCTTCTCGTTCAAGTACTTGAGCTCCTCGGTCGCCCGGTTGAGCTCCCCTGCCCTGGCCTCGAGCTCATCCTTGACCTCGGCCATCTCCCAGAGGGTCTTCTCCATCTCGGCGTTCTTTTCGAGCAGCTCCAACTCGAGCCGCTTCTTCTCGGTGATGTCGGAAAAGACCATCAGGGCCTGGATGTTGTGGCCCTTGCGGGATATGACCTGCACGTCGTACTGGACGGTGAGATCCTCCCCCGACTTGGTCCTGAGCACGCACTCCTTGCCCTTGATCCCCCTGCCCTCCACGAAGAGCGCATGGAACTCTTTCCTGAGGCGCTGCACCTCGCGCGGGGCCACGAACTTGGTGAACAGGGACCCGTGGATCTCGTTCTTGGGGTGGCCCATGAGGTTGCTCACGAAAAGGTTGCAGCTGGTGATGATGCCGCGCGGGTTCACGTAAAGCATCCCGATGGGCGATATGTCGAACAGGTCCGCAAACCGCTCCTCCTGCTCCTTGATCCTGCGCATGAGCTTGACCTGCTCGGTCACGTCGCCCAGGATGAGCCACAGGTAGGCACGGGACTCCTGCCTGAGCCAGCCGCCCTTCATGCTCACGAAGATCCGCCTGCCCTGCGAGGATGTGAGCATGAGATCGCCGGGCGGGATCATCCCCTCCGGGCTGCAGAACCCCTCCTCGCACGCCCGGATGAAGGCCTCCCTGCTCTGGCGCGACACCATGCCGATGAGCTGCCTGCCCACGAGCTCCGGGGAGGAATGCCTGGTCAGGCGGTAAAAGGCGTCGTTGGCATAGACGATGACGCCTTTCTCCACGATGAGGTAGGCGCTGGGAGAATACTGCGCCATGGCTACCAGGGTCTCGGGAATGCAGAGGTCGTGCGCCGGCAAGGCTCCTCCTCCGGGTTCGGAGAAGGCGAGGACCTCGGTTCCCGAGATGGTGGTACTGGTGAGAATGCATTCGAAGCTGTCGCAGCCCTCTGTCGGCAGGGAGACGGTGTGGTACCGCGCGCCGCCTTCCTCGCAGTTGCCGAGGTTCTCCTGGAGAAAATTGCGGATGTCCTCCTTGATCATGCCCGTCCTGCGGGCGAGATCATCGCTTACGTACACGATCTCCGCTTTGTCTCTCAGTGCGATATAGGGCGAGAGGATCTGCGCAAGCGCTTCTAGATTAAGGTCCATACCCTGTCTTCGCCTTCGGTGATCTCCCCTGCCTGCTGCATGTCGTACAGGACCTTCTCTATCTCGCGGGCAACGATCTCAACTGACATGGACTCCTCGAGGATCCGGACGATGTCCTCGATCGTTGCGCCTCCGGTTACCTGGAGCACCTTTTCGGTAAAGGCGACGAGGTCCTCGTGCTTGGACCACGGGAACAGCACCCACCGCCACTCGCTCATGACCACGGGGCAGTAGTCCGCCCTGAAACGCGAGTCGGCCTTGCTCACCAGGACCGCGGTTCGCACATCGAGGACCTTGGGCGCCAGGTAGCGGACCACCTCTTCCATGGTTCCACCCTCGTCGCTGATGTCGTCCACCACGAGCACCCTCTTGCGCGAGAGATCCACCTCGGGCAGGGGAAACACGATGGCCGGCCTCTCGCGCAAGCCCGTGTCTCCCTCCCAGTGGCCCATCTGGAAGGTGCATATGTACTTGTTCTTCAGGTAGTCGGTGAGGATGCGCGCAGGTGCGAGCCCGCCACGGGACACGCCGATCACCACGTCCGGCTGGTATCCGGAGGACCGCAGGTCAACGAAGACCTGCCAGAGGAGCTCTTCGACCTCTTCCCACGAGAACCTCACCGCCTCGGGAAACATGTGCTTCAATCCGCTGGTACCTCCCATAGAATCACCTTTTCGACACACCTTGTTTCGGAACAAGGGCTTAGCTTCTTTAACGGTCCTTACCTACTGGTTCATGACACGGAATCTCGGGCTTTCCAGGGTTCCCCGGAGGCTGAACCTGGTCCCGCCTGACCGGGGCCCTTGCCCGGCGCCCAGGAGGGCGGCCATCTCCGGGGGCAGGCCGAGCTCTCCCGTAAGGTTCAGCCGCGACCGGGAGAGCGGCTCCATGAGCCGGACGGTCCCGGTCACCGTGCCGGAGATGTCACCGGAGAGCTCCATCTTCTCCAGGGTTATCAGCCCCTTCTCCATGATGGTCCGCACCTCGAGGGACGAGAAGGGAATGCCCCCCAGGGGAAGGAGCGATCCCGGCAGCGGCAGGTAGCCGTCCTTCCAGGTCACGCTGGCCCTGCCTCCCAGCTCGCGCAGGTTCAAAGCCGGACCCTCGATGTCCACGGTGCCGGTTACGAACCCGCTGGGACTCATGCCCGGCGGCATGAATACCTTCAATGACCGGGCGTCGAGGCCGTCCATGCGCACGGAGGCGCTCAGCGACTCACCCGGGGACTTCAGGGGCGTGCGGATGCTGCCCTCTAATACACCCGGGTCGAACAGCGCCTCTACACCCAGGTCGAGCCTTCCCAGGAACAGCTGCAGGAGGCTGGAATCGAGCCTGAGCTCGCGCGCAAAGTGGCTCCCGCCCACGCTCATCCCGGCCACTGCAAGCCCGGACGGAAAGCCGTAGCTGATGTGTCCCAGGGTCACAGGCTGCCGGAGGACGGAGCTCATCGCCTGCTCGAGGTTGCCCCGGAAGGCGTCGTAGGGGAAGCGCAGGACAACGAACACCGCCAGGCACACAAGCGCGTAGGCGATCAGCACCGTGCGGGAGAAAAGGGGAGAACCGTTCTTTCCCTCAGCCATGGTGGACCACCTGGAAAGTCACGTCGAGCGTGCCGTCGCGATCCACGCGTCTCACGTTCAGGCGCTTGATCTTCAGGGCATGCGGGCTGTGCTCGATATCGTAGAGCAAGCTTACGAGGTCGTCCTGGAACACGGAGCGGATCCTGACCTCCACGGCCTCGCGGGCCGAGCCGCTCGAATCGCTGATCGGCTTCATGTACTCGATGCGGTCGTTGACCTTCACCTTTGCCGCCAGGTCTTCCAGGAACCCGAAGAGCGTGAAGTCGGCCTGCTGCACGGTCCTTACGCCTCCGGAGGCCTGTGCGACCCTGATCTTGGACGAGAGCTCGGACGCTCTCTTGAGCTGTGCCTCCTTGGACCCGATCGACGACTCCAGCCTGTCCCGGTACTCAACGACCGGAGAGATCACTCCGGCCGTGAGCACGAACAGTCCCAGCACGGCGCCCGCGATCATGAGCACCAGCCGTTCGCGCTTCGAGAGATTCTTCAGGTAACGCTCGATCTTCTGGTACATACCAGCTTCAACCTCACCCTCTGGTCGAGCTTGTCAACGTTGGCCGAGACGATCTTCACCTCGGAGATGTAGGGGAGCGCGGACAGGCTCGTTCTGATCCGTTCGACGCTTTCGTACGACTTTGATGTGCCCGATATCGTAAGAGAATTCTCGTCGATGATGATGTTGTCCACGAGCACATCGATGTCCCTGGGGATGCTGGCGCTGACATCGCGGAGGATATTGAGCGGTGTGTCAGCCCCGGCCGGGCCGCCGCCCTTTGCCGTGATCCTGCCCAAGTGCTGTTCGAGCTGCTTCACCGGGTCGACCATCGGGGTGCCGGGCGGCATGACCGTCTGGAACTCGTCCTGGATCCTCCGGGAGAGCTCTCCGTCGATACGGGCGTCGAAGAAGATGTCTAGCCCGATGGCGACAGCCCACAGCAGGACGAGCGCCCCGGCGACCTTTGCCCAGGTCCCGGCATAGCCCCTGAGCCACTGCGCCTTTCGGTTGTACGCGAGGTCGCCCTTGCGGAAGTTGACGCTGTCGGCGGTGTCGATGCCGCGTATGGCCAGTGAAGCCGGCAGAAATCCTTCGAGCACCTCGGCCAGGGACAGGCTGCATGCTGAAGGGACCATCTCCGGCATGCCGGGGGCGATCCCGGCCGAGGCAGCAAGCCTCTGCGCGAAATCGCGGATGGAGCAGGCATACCCGGTGGGAACCAGGGTGTAGCCGGCCTGCGGCTGATCGATCCTGGACAGCGCGATGAGCACCTCCCTGATGCAGGGATCCAGCAGCTCGCCAGCCTCAAAGCCCTCGCGGAGCAACTCCTCCAGCCCGCCCGGGGGCAGGGAGCCGTCCCTGATCAGGCGCTGTGCGATCTTCCCGAGCCCGTGCGGGAACGCGCCCACGAACCTCACCTCTCTGCCCGCGAGCACCGCCAGGGAGGTATCGTCCCAGCCCATGTGCACGAACAGGTACGAGGCGCCTTCCTCAAGGGCGAACAGGTTCCTGCCTCCGGCCAGGAGCGCGGTGCACGGGGCGTCCACGATCTCCGGGTCGAGGCCGACCTTGAGCTTGAGCCCTTCCAGGAGGGCCTCCACCGAGGAGCGCCTCACGCAGAGCGCCTCGATACGGTGGAGCCCGGCCTCGTCACGGCCGGTGAGCACGTTCTCGATCATGACCTCGCCGTCGAGGACCGGCAGCAGCGTCTCAACCTCCGGGCCGATGGTCTGCGCGATCTTCCTGCGGTCGCCAAAGGGCCTCAGCAGGGAGCGATACATGATCTCCCGCTCGGGCATGGAGACGACCACGGTCTCCGGTGGTACCGGGCCGAGCCCGGTCAGGAGCTCAGCCAGGTCCTCTTCCGCGGGCCGCACAGGCCGGTGGTCCCTGTCGCACTCCCGCGGGGCACGCAGCATCTTCTCCACGCAGAACTCGGCCATGCCCGCCTTGACGAGACAGGCACTGACCGAGATATCGTCCCAGTAGATACCCAATGTATATCGAGCCATTTCCTATCCTGAGTCGTAGAATCAAAAGTCAGTGTATCTTATAATACACTATCCGTACGTCATTTTGAAAGCGCCGAAGGACCGCCCGGATGTCCACCCGCGCTCCCGAGGGCATTCCTCCGCTGATATCGGCACTGAAGAGACTGCTCTTGACCTCCAGGTTCTTTGCGATCCACCTCATCTCGTCGGAGGAGTCACCCAGGTCCAGCCCCTGGATGCGCCCGAAATCCTGCTGACTCGTGAACGGCCTGCCGTCTTCTATACTTTCCACCACGTCCTCACTCATGTAGGTCTGCGACATGCTCATCAGCACGACCGCCGAGGCGGTGTTGATGTTGATCTTTCCCCCGGTGCCCACGGTGACGTAGTCCCTGATGCCCTGGTAGTCTTCCGTGCCGTAATAGTATTCCGGTTTCATGCCCTTCACAAGGAGGATCTCCTCCGGCGTGTCGAAAGGCCCGTTCTTGCAGACATACGGGGGATCGAGCGAGAGGTAGTAATCGCTCTCCGCTCCCCCGAACTCGGGCTCGTCGTCCGTATCGAGCCAGTCCTTGATCGACCGTACCAGCTCGTCGAGCTCGGCCTCCGGGATGTCTATCTCCAGCAGCTCGAAGAGGTTCTTGAGCTGGGCCTCCCGGTAGAGTCGCTCGCCGGGGATGGTCATGGCATTGAGGTCGATCTTGCCGCACTCGTCCGTGAGGGTGCCGCTGAACGACGGGCCCTCGAGGTACGACGCCGCGGCCAGCGCGTACTCGGAGAAGCTCCCCCACTCCTCGTCTTGGGAGTCGTAGGCCGGGTCGTCATCCTTGAGCATCACCCGGGCTGCCTCGATGCCGGCGTCTGCCAGGTACCGGGCCTGCACCGAGTCGCGGAAGTTGTAGGCGAGCTCGATGTCGAGCCCTTCCTCGGCGCTGAAGTCGATCACCATGGCTGCAAAGAGGGCCACGGTGGCAAGCACGATCAGGAGCACCATCCCGCTTCTGTCTCTGAGGACCGGCTTCACGGCTTTTCCCCCTCGCTAATGCTCAGCGTGATCTTCTGCCCGGCCAGCGGCGGGCGGGCAACGCCGGTGAAACTGAGCAGCTCCCGGCCACAGTCAAAGGTGAGGGTGATCCTTACCTGACCGGGCAGGGCCAGCTTCTGCTCGAGTTCCCACTCGTCATGCTCCTCTTCGTGCTCGTCCAGGTACTCGATGTTCATGGACACGATGTTCTCCGCAACCTCCATCTTCCTGGCGGACTTGCTCTCTCCGATATGGGGCAGGTAGTCCTCGGAGCGTATCAGCAAATAGCGCCCCGGTGTGTTCTCCATCTCCTCGAGGCGGTATCCCACCTCGCTCAGCCCTCCCATCCTGCCGGGGAGCCCAAGGTCGGCTGTGGTGGTGAAGACGATGCTGTCCAGATCGACATCGCCGTCGCGGTCGTCACGGCCGGTGAACCGGTACAGGGAAAGGCCGTCCTCGTCCAGGGT
>JBASVF010000059.1:0-18243 GCA_049275795.1 Desulfomonilia bacterium | reverse complement strand
CCCATGAGCTTTGCCGGCTTCAAGTTCGTCACCACGGCGATGTACTTGCCCGTGAGCTCCTCCGGCGTGTAGTCCCTGGCGATCCCGGCTGCGATCTGTATCGCGCGGCCGCCCAGGTCGACCTTGAGCTTCAGGAGCTTTTCGGACTTCTCGACCCTGGATGCCTCGATGATCCTGCCGACCCTGATCACACACCGGGCGAAGTCGGCGATGTCGATGAGATTGGCCTGCTCTTCTTCCTGCGCGGGTGCTTTCGCCTCTTGCTCCGGTTTCTTCAGCCGTTCGACCCGGGGGAAGAGCGCCTCGGGAACGCCGATGGCCGCTCCGGCCGGGAGCTTCCCGAACTCGGAGAGGCTCATGCTCGTGAAGGTCTCTCCCAGACCGAGGGCGCCCAGGATCTTCGCAGAGGCCCCGGGCATGACCGGGTAGACCATCTCGGCCACGAACCGGATGCCCTCCATGAGGTGGTAGATCACCGTCGCGAGTCTCTCGCGGTCGGTCTTGGCAAGGGTCCACGGGGCGGTCCTGTCGATGTACTTGTTGAGGTACGAGATCAGGCCCCAGACCGCGATCATGGCGTTGTGGAGCTCCAGGTTCTCCATCTTGGCCCTGTACTCGTCCACGGCCTTCAGGCAGAGCTCCTTGAGCTCCCGCTCGTCCGGGCCCGGCAAGACGCCTGCCCCAGGCAGGACGCCGCCGAAGTACTTGGCCACCATGCGCGTGCTCCTGCTCACCAGGTTGCCCAAGTCATTGGCAAGGTCCGCGTTGTAGCGCTCGATGAGCGCCTCTTCGGAGAAGTTGGAATCCAGCCCGAAGACCATCTCCCGGACGAGGAAATACCGGAAGGCGTCGATGCCGTATTTGCCCTTGAGGTCCAACGGGTCGACCACGTTGCCCAGGCTCTTGGACATCTTGGCCTGGTCGACGTTCCAGAACCCGTGCACGTTGAGGTGCCGGTAGGGCTCGACACCCATGGACTTGAGCATGGTGGGCCAGTAGACCGCGTGGGGCTTGAGGATGTCCTTGCCCACCAGGTGCTGGGCCGAGCCCCAGAAGTCCGCGAAGTGCGGTGCGTCGGGATATCCCACGCCCGTGAGATAGTTGATGAGGGCGTCGAACCACACGTAGCACACGTAGTTGCTGTCGAAGGGCAGCTCGATGCCCCAGGAGAGCCGGGACTTGGGCCGGGAGATGCACAGGTCGTCCAGGGACTCGCGAAGCATGCCCAGGACCTCGTTGCGGTACCGCTCGGGCCGGATGAAGCCGGGATTGCTCGTAATGTGCTCGATGAGCCAGGACCGGTATTTCTCCATCCGGAAGAAGTAGTTCTGCTCGCTGCGGTACTCGAGCTCGGTGCCGTGGATGGGACACTTGCCGTCGACCATCTCGGTCTCGGTGAAGAACCGCTCGCAGCCCACGCAGTAGTGCCCGCCGTACTCTCCGAAGTAGATGTCCCCCCGGTCGTAGACGGTCTTGAGGATCATCTGGACGGTGCGGACGTGATCGGGCTCGGTGGTGCGGATGAACCGGTCGTTCTCGACAGAGATCTCGGGCCAGAGCTCCCTGAAGCGGGCCGAGTTCTCGTCGGCCAGCTCGCGCGGGGTGGTGCCCAGCTTCCGGGCGGTCTCCGCGATCTTGTCACCGTGTTCGTCCGTGCCCGTGAGGAAGAACACGGTATCGCCCACGAGCTTGTGGTAACGCGCCAGAACATCGGCGATCACGGTGGTGTACACATGCCCCAGGTGGGGTTTTGCATTCACGTAGTAGATGGGCGTGGTGATATAGAAGTAGCCTTTCATTCTGGCTTGCTCCTCTTCTTCTTGGAATTTCTGTTTCGAGATGATCGCCTCCTCCTGCTCTTGGGCTTGGATGCCGCGGGAGACGCATCCCTTGGCTCCTCCTGGCGAGACTGCTCCCTCATCTTTGCATTCTCGGCCGCCTTCTGCTCGGAAAGCTGGCGGTATTCCTCTTCCGTGAGTATGTCCGATACCGTGCTCTTGATGAAACGCCGGTCGGAGAGCTTTGCCACGAAGGTCTGGTCGATGATGTTGATGCTCACCACCGTTGCCTCGCCCTGCTCGAGGAAGACCTTCTTTCCCGGCTTGGGCAGGTTCTCGATCAGGTTTGCGTATGACTCCTTCTCGTAGGCAAGGCAGCACTTGAGCTTGCCGCACAGGCCCGAGATCTTGGAGGGATTGAGCGTCATGTTCTGGTTCTTGGCCATCTTGACCGAGATCCGCTGGAAGCTGGTGAGGTACACCGAGCAGCACACCTCGCGCCCGCAGCTTCCGATCCCGCCGAGCATGGCCGATTCCTGCCTGCTGCCGATCTGGCGCAGCTCGATCCTGGTCCTGTACCGTTCGACCAGGTCCTTGAGCAGCTCACGGAAATCCACCCTCCCTTCCGCCACGAAGTAGAAGGTGGTCTTGCTCCCATCGAACATCTGCTCGACGCGGGTGAGCTTCATGGGCAGGTTCCTCGCCGCGATGCGCTCACGGCAGAACCGGAAGGCCTCCTGCTGCCTTGCCTGGACTTCAACGAGCTTTTCCCGGTCCTCCGCGGTGAGCCGCTGGACCACGGGTTTGATCGTCTCGAGCCCGGAGATCTCCTCCTGGGTAGGGTATCCCAGAACCTTGCCCGCAGCGAAGCCTGACTCTGTGTCCACCAGGACCATCTCCCCGGGCTTGAGATCTAGGTCCCCGGCATCGAAGATATACGAGGCAGGAAGGGTGAGGAACCTCACGCACACGAGCTGTGCGGATTTCAGCGCGGCTTCCGGGGCCTGACTGCAGCCGCCGGGGTCGTTCCCATCCTGCGCATGGTGCAGATCATTCACGTTTTCCATTGCTATCATGTTAGCAATCTTACGCAAGAGTTATCAAGGACAACTTTGACGCTCCATTGATTCTTGCCCGCTTTTGTGAAATAACAGGAAAAATGCCGTCCTCACCGGCACGTGGAGGGAAGATGACACTGTGGGAATTCTTCGTCAAGGGCGGACCCCTGATGTGGCCTCTGCTGGCGTGCTCGATCGTCGCGCTGGCCATCATCATCGAGATGGCCTTTGCGCTACGCCAGAGCAGAATCGTCCCCAAGCCCCTCATGGCCGAGGTCGAGCGCCTCATCCGCATGGGGAGGCTCGGCGATATCGAAAAGCTCCTGAGGCGGAGCTCCTCGCCCATCTGCCCGGTCATCATGGTGGCCATCAGGAACGCGGGCATGCGCCGTGAGATCATCAAGGACTACATGGAGGAGGCCGGGGCCAAGGAGGCCTACTCTATCAACCGCTACATCGACATCCTGGGCATTATCGCAACCATCTCTCCGCTTCTCGGCCTCCTGGGAACGGTCTCGGGCATGATCACCTCGTTCCACGCGGTGGGCGGAGAGGGCCACGCGAGCGAGATGCTGGCCTCGGGCATCTCCGAGGCACTCATCACCACGGCAACGGGCCTGTCCATCGGCATCCCGGTCTATATCTTCTACCGCTTCTTCATCGCCCTGAGCGACTACCTCCTGATGGAGATGGAAAAGAACGCGGCGCGGATCCTGGAGTATCTCAAGGGCGAGAACGATGAGGTTCAGGCACAGAAAGGATAGGGGCATCTCAGCCATCGACATCACGCCCCTGGTGGACGTGGTGTTCCTCCTGCTGATCTTCTTCATGCTCTCCCTGGGCTCTCCCCTGAAGATAAGCCGGGTCGACCTGCCGGAGTCGGTCAGTGGCGACGGACTGGCCATGGAGGTACTCACCGTGGCCATCAGCTCCGAGGGGCTCTTCATCGACGGCCGGGAGGCCGGCCGCGACATGCTCACGTCCTTGCCTGCAGGCAGGGACATCGTCATCCTCGCGGACAGGAACGTAGCGTACCATGAGGTGATCACCGTGCTCGACGCATTGAGATCCTCGGGCCACGAACGGATCTCCCTGGCTACCAGGCCCCTGAAGAACTGAGCCTTCGGCCCCGGGCATGACAGGCGGCAGGTGAACGGGCCTCGAGATACACCCTCGAGCATGGGCAACACCCTGTAATGATTTGACAAGCTGAAAATAGAACGCTATTATAATTCACAATGAAACGGATCCTCGTAGTGGATGATGATGTGAGCATTCAGAGACTCCTGCAGGAAGAGCTGGACGAGGAGGGGTATACCACGATCATTGTCTCCAGCGGCAAGGAAGCCCTGCCCTACCTGAACGGAAAGGGCGGCGGAAGACCCGACCTCATCATCCTCGACCTGAGGATGCCGGAAATGAACGGCCTGGAGACCATGGGGCACATCCTCAAGTCCCGGCAGGGCGTGCCCGTGATCATCCATACCGCCTATTCCGGCTACCGCAGGGATGTGATGGCAATGGCGGCCGACGCCTACGTGGTCAAGTCTCACGACCTGACCAAGCTCAAGGAAACGATCAGAAAGCTTCTGGGTGAGTGAACTGCATGTCTCGGGAAGTAGAGGTCATCATCCTTGCCGGGGGAAGGGGCGAGCGGCTCTATCCCCTGACCAAGGACCGGGCGAAGCCGGCGGTCCCCTTCGGGGGCATGTACCGCATTATCGACTTCACGCTCTCGAACTGCGTGAACTCGGGTCTGCGCCAGATCTACGTGCTATCCCAGTACAAGTCGCACTCGCTCAACCGGCACATCCAGCGGGGCTGGCTGCCGTTCTTCTCCTACCCCATGGGCGAGTTCATCTACGACATCCCGGCCCAGCAGCGCATCGGCAGCAGCTGGTACGAGGGCACCGCGGACGCCGTGTTCCAGAACATCTACACCCTGCAGCAGGATAAGCCCGACTATGCGCTCATCCTCTCCGGCGACCATATCTACCAGATGAACTACCGTGAGATGCTTAAGCACCACGTCGAGAACCGTGCCGACATCACCATCGGGGTCGTTCCCATGCCCGTGGAAACGGCCTCGGAGTTCGGCATCGTGGTTGCGGACCAGGACATGCACGTATTCGGCTTCCAGGAAAAGCCCAAATCCAACCCTCGCACCATGCCGGACGACCCATCGAAGGTGCTCGTGTCCATGGGCATCTACGCATTCAACACCGGGGCCCTCATCAAGGAGCTGATCGATGATGCCAAGCGCAGGGACAGCTCCCACGACTTCGGGAAGGACATCATCCCCAAGATGGTCGAGCAGAAAAAAACGGTCATCGCCTACCCCTTCACGGGCGTGATGGGCAACTCGTACTGGCGGGACATCGGCACCCTGGATGCCTATTACCAGGCCCACATGGACCTGGTCTCCGTGACCCCGCAGTGCAACCTCTACGATCCCAAGTGGCCCATCCACACCGTGTACAGCCCCTTTCCGCCGGCCAAGATGGTCTTCTCGGGCGGGGAGGACGGCAGGCGCGTCGGCACGGTCCTGGACTCGGTGGTCTGCAACGGCGCCATCATCTCCGGAGGTAGGGTCTCCCGTTCCATCATCTCTCCCAACGTGCGGGTCAACAGCTACGCCGAGGTGGATAACTCCATCCTCATGGAAGGGGTCTCGATCGGCAGGAATTGCCGGATCCGCAACACCATCATCGACAAGTACGTGACCGTGCCCCCGGGCACGATGATCGGGTACGACCTCGACGAGGACCGGAAGCGCTTCGACATCTCACCGGGCGGAATCGTCGTTGTTGCCAAATTCACCGCTTTCGAATAAGAACCCCTGTCCATGAACCGTTTCTCCCTGGTAAACCTCGGGTGTCCGAAGAACCTCGTGGACACCGAGTACATCCTCGAGCGGCTCCTGGCCGCCGGGTACATCATGGAGCCCGACCCGGACCGGGCCGATCTCGTGGTGGTGAACACCTGCGCCTTTCTCACCGAGGCGGTCGAGGAATCCATCGCCACGATCCTCCGCTACCTCGAAGCCGGCAAGGAAGTGGTCTGCGCCGGGTGCCTGGTGAGCCGCTACGGCGAGGAGCTCCTGGCGGAACTGCCCGAGGTCAGGCTCTTCTGCGGCCCGGGCACCTACGGAGAGTTAGCCGGTGCTTTAAGCTCTTCGGATCGCTTCATCGCTCCCCGGTTCACCGGGGTGGTCAGGCGCTCGCGCGCCACCACGGGGGCGAGCGCTTACGTGAAGGTGAGCGAGGGGTGTTCGAACGCCTGCGGCTACTGCCTCATCCCCTCGCTCAGGGGCGGCCTGGTGAGCAAGCCCCCGGAGGAGATCACGGCCGAGTGCCGGGACCTTGCCGATGCCGGGGTGAAGGAGATCATCCTCGTTGCCCAGGATCTCGGCGCCTATGGCACCGACCGGCCCGGCCTGCCCTCTCTCTCCCGCCTCGTGGAGGAGCTCTCGCGCATCGAGGGCATCTCCTGGATCCGGCTTATGTACGTACATCCAGCCTCGCTGGACGAGAGCATCGTCCGGGTCATCCGGGACAACCCCGCGGTGGTGCCCTACATCGACCTGCCCATCCAGCACGTCTCGGAGAAGGTCCTTAGGGCCATGGGCCGAAAGGGGGGCGCGGCCGCGGTCGTAAAGGCAATCGAGCTGCTTAAGGGATCCTGCCAGGACATCTGGATCAGGTCTACGGTCATGGTGGGGCACCCCGGGGAAGACAGTGCGGCCTTCGCCGAGCTCGAGGATTTTATCGGCCGCGGATACATCGACCACCTGGGCGTGTTTGCCTACTCACCTGAGGAGGGGACCCGGAGCGCCCAACTGCCCCGTAGGATATCGGAGAAGACCAGGAACGTCCGCAGGGAGCGGATCATGGAGATCCAGCAGGAAATCTCGCGCCGGAGGCTCGCATCCCTGGTCGGGACCAGGATCCCGGTGCTCGTCGAGGGGTATCACCCGGAATCCGAGCTCCTGCTCGCGGGCAGGGCCCCGTTCCAGGCCCCGGAGGTGGACGGCATGGTGATCGTCACGGAAGGATCCCCGGTTTTCGGGGAATTTTCAGAGGTTGAGATAACCGATGCAATGGAGTACGATCTGGTCGGGAGAATCGCATGAATACACAGCAGATCATCGAATTGGGCCGCCAGGCCATCAGGACTGAGATCGAGGGCCTCGAGGAGATCGTGGACCAGCTGGGCGAGCCCTTCGCCCGGGCCGTGAACATAGTGGCCGGACTCAAGGGCAAGGTGATCCTCACGGGTATCGGCAAGTCCGGGATCATCGCCCGGAAGATCGCCTCCACCATGGTGAGCATCGGTACGCCGGCCGTGTTCATGCACCCGGTGGACGGACTCCACGGAGACCTGGGCGCGGTCATGCCCCAGGACGGGGCCATCGTGCTCTCCAACAGCGGCAATACGAGCGAGATCATGAACCTCCTGCCTCCCCTGAAGAGCCTCGGCATCCCGATCATCGCGATCACGGGCAACACCTCCTCGCCGCTGGCGAATCAGGCGGATGTCACGCTCCCGTGCACGGTCAGGCGCGAGGCGTGCGGCCTGGGGCTGGCCCCCACCTCCTCCACCACGGCCCAGCTCGCCCTGGGCGACGCGCTGGCGGTGGTGCTCTCGCAGGTCAAGGGATTCAACCGCGACGCCTTCAAGCTGATCCACCCGGCCGGCGAGCTCGGCAGGCAGCTCATGAGCCGGATATCAGAGATCATGATCACCGGCTCCAGGATACCCATGGTCAAAGCCGAGACCCCCCTTGGAGAGACGATTACGGAGATGACGGAGAAGTCCCTGGGCTTTACCCTGGTAGGGTCCTTTGATCACATTGAGGGCATCATTACCGACGGCGACCTGAGGCGGATGCTGCTCAAGAAGAGCACGGACATCGCGGCGATCAGGGCCCGCGACGTCATGAGCCCGCAGCCCAAGAGCATCGGGAAGGACGAGCTCGCTCTGGACGCCCTGGATACCATGGAGCGTCACCAGATCACCTCGCTCGTGGTGACCGACCCTTCCGGCAGGCTCCTGGGGGTGGTCCACCTGCACGATCTGCTGGGGAGAGGGAAGCTCGGGCTGCGCGGCGTTTGAGCGGCTCTGCCCGCTTTGGGGGAAAATCTCCGTGTTTCCCCCCGATCTTCTTGATTCCAATCCGTTTTTTCATTATAATCATATTGCACTTCCGGCGGCATCCAGGCTCCGTGGAACGGACGGCTGTCCCCGGTCGGGCCTTTCGATGCGTGAAGTCATGTAATCAGGAATGAAACGGATCCCGGGGAGCGTACACGATGCAAGGGCAGGCACGAAGCGCGGAATCAGCCAGGAGAGGTCCTGTGAAGGACGGGCGGCCTGGAGCTCGTGCACACCCTTCTCCCGGATGTTCCAGGCAGCGATCCGGCCTTGGAGGACGGCGGTGCCCGTAGACGTCCTGCCCTCCGACATCCCGGTGCTGCTCGTGTACAACCTGGATCCGGCATGGTCGGCTGCCGAGAGATCCGAGGTGAGGGCAGCGTCCGAGGAGCTCGGAGCGGCCCTCGCCGAGCAAGGGCACCCCGTGGCCCAGCTGGAGATCGGCCATGAGGACATCACCTGTTACCTCGAAGCATACCATCCCCTGGAGCAGATCGTCTTCAACTGGTGCGAGGGCCTTCCCGGGGTGAGCCACAGCGAGTGGATAGCCGCCCGAGCCATGGAGGAGCTGGGATTCGTGTTCACGGGCGCAAGCGCGGAAACGCTCGCCGTGGCGCAGAACAAGTACCGCACCAAGTTGATCCTCGAGAGCCGCAGAATCCCCACGCCGGGGTGGCGCATCTCCTCAAGCCCCGATGACTGCGAGTGGGACCGGTTCCCTGCCATCGTCAAGCCGGTGAACGAGCACTGCAGCGAGGGAATCACGCGCGAGTCCGTGGTCGATTCCCCGGACGAGCTGGCCGCGAGAATCGACTACATCCTCCGGGCTTACCATCAGCCCGCCATGGTGGAAGACTTCATCGACGGCAGAGAATTCCACGTCTCGCTCTGGGGCAACGGCAGGCTGGAGATGCTCCCGCCTGCAGAGATGGACTTCTCCCTGTTCCCGGACATCCATGACCGGCTCTGCACGTATGAGGCCAAGTTCTCTCCGGGTTCGGTACCCTACGAGAACATCCGCACTCTGCTGCCCGCGCCCTTGAGTCCCGAAGAGCTCCGCGAGATCGAGCGGGTCTGCAAGGCCGCGTACCAGGCGCTCGCGTGCAGGGACTACGCGCGCATCGACGTGAGGTGTCGCGACGGGGTGTTCTACGTCCTGGACGTGAACCCGAATGCAGACATCAGCTCGGATGCCAGCATGGCCTGCGCAGCCGAGCTCGCAGGGTTCTCCTACGGGCAGATGGGGAGCCGCCTGGTCAGGCTCGCGGCGGCAAGGCATCCGGCGTGGGGCAAGGGCTGAGGCCGTGGATCACGGCTCCGGCCGGCCCGGAATTGCCATGCCGTAAGTCGCGACAACCCCGGCCGACTACCGCCTCCCAAGGCACACGGGCATCCGGCCCCTTGGAAATGCCCGGTAAGGAGGCGCCTTCCCATCAGGCCCCCTGCGGGAGCACCTGCCCTCTCCGGTGATGCCATGGCCGGGAACATGCCCCCTGGCTCCCGGCACACGGTCCCTCCGGCATGCCCCCGTGATCGCCGCGAAAAAAACCGCCTTTGTGCTGCCCTTAAGAGGCACACCGTGCGAGGAGCCTTTACTCTCCAGCCCCAGGACCTTATATGAGACTACAGAGTCTGTGGCCCGGCCGTGATGGGGGTTCCACGCCCGCTGTCCAAACAAAGGCCTCGTACCGAACCCTCGAACGGGCAGGCGGGGTTGCCCGGTCTCCCGTCACTGCAAGGATATGGCAGCAGGCCGGCGGCTCCGTTCCAAGGGCCAGGCATCTCAAGGGAGGATGAGCAATGAGGGAATCGTGGCAGGATGTGCTCGACAGGTTTCACTACGGGATTTATCTCATCACCGTTGCGGCCGACGGCGGCTACAACGGCATGATCGCATCATGGGTAACCCAGTGCTCCCATGAGCCTCCCCTGGTGGCAGCCGCCATCCGGAGGGGCCGTCTCTCCCGCACCCAGATGACGGTAAGCGGCAGGTTCACCATCAACCTGCTGCCCCGGGATGCGCTCGACCTCCTTGGTACGTTCAAGATCCGGGACTGGAAGAAAAAGTTCGATACCGTGAGCTACAGCTTCTCGCCCCAGGGCTGCCCGGTGCTGGAGCAATCCCTGGGTTACCTCGATTGTTCGGTGGAGCGAACCCTGGAGACCGGCGATCACACCCTGTTCATTTCCCGCATCACCGCCGGAGAGCTCCTGAAGGAAGGCTCAACACTCACCACCGCTGATTACGGCGGCGTGTACCGGGGAGAGCGGTAAGGCCCGACCCGGCTGTCCCGCTCATACGGTGCAGCCGCCGGGACCTGCCCCCGGTCATGAAAAGAGCGGGGAGGCTCGATACCGCCTCCCCGCTCTTATACTCTTCCTTTACCCTAAAAAGGGCGCTTACACCGCAAAGGCCTCCTCAGGGATATCCATTGCGCTCTGCTCGTTCTTCTTGAGAACCTCGAGCTTGGCGGGGACGAGGTCCGTGATGCGGTGGATGAAGAACTTGGCCCCGTGGAGTTTGCCGATGTAGAACGCCTTGTCTTTCTCGCTCGTCGCATTGGCAAGGCCCTTGGTCGCCTCGTTGGCCATCCAGAGGTGCAGCCAGCCCACGAGGGAGTCGGACAGGCAGTTCAGGTAGTCGCAGGCGCCGATGAGCGGGACGTACGGGGTGGTCTTGATCATCTTGGCGAACTCCATTGCCGTTGCCGCGCAGGCATTGAGCGCCTTTTCCACGATCTCCGCCTCTGCCTTGAAGTTCTCGTTGTTCTTGGCCTCGGCGATGGCGGCCTGGGTGAAGCCGAGCAGGTTCATGAAGTACTTGCCCTTCTTCATGCCGAGCTTGCGGCCGATCAGGTCGAGGGCCTGGATGCCGTTGGTACCCTCGTAGATCTCGTTGATCTTCTGGTCGCGCATCATCTGCTCAACCGGATACTCACGGCAGAAGCCGTAGCCGCCGTAGGTCTGCACGGCCAGGCTGCAGACCATCATGCCCATCTCGGTGCTGTAGGACTTGACCATCGGGGTGAGCATCTCGATCATGCCGTGCCAGTATTCCTTCTGCTCCTCGTTGCCCTCGATCATGGCGTTGAACTCGTTGTCCATGCAGAAGTAGCAGAGCAGGCAGAGTGCGCGGATGCCGTCGGTGACCGACTTCATCTTGAGCAACATCCTGCGGACATCGGGATGCTGGATGATGGGGACCTGGGGTGCGTTCTCGTCCTTCATGGCCATGGCGATGATGTTCTGGCCCTGGAAGCGCCCCTTGGCATAGTCAAGAGCATGGAGGTACGCGGCCATTGCGAGCGATGCGCCCATCATTCCCACGCCCTGGCGCTCCTCGTTCATCATGTGGAACATGATCGGCATGCCCTGGCGCTCTTCGCCCATGAGGTAGCCGATGCACTTGCCGTTCTCACCGAAGTTGAGCGTGCAGGTGGCGTTGCCGTGGATGCCCATCTTGCTCTCGATGCCGCCAGTGACCACGTCGTTGAACTCGAGGATGTTGCCCTGCTCGTCGAAGCGGTACTTGGGCACCATGAAGATGGAAATGCCCTTCGTGCCCTTGGGATCGCCCTCGATCCTGGCAAGCACCGGGTGGATGATGTTCGGGGTCAGGTCGTGATCGCCCGCGGAGATGAAGCACTTGGTACCGACGATGGAGTAGGTGCCGTCACCGTTTCTCTTGGCCGTGGTCTTGAGCGCGCCTACGTCGGAACCGGCGCCCGGCTCGGTGAGGCACATGGTGCCGGCCCACTCGCCCGTGTACATCTTCTGGAGGAGCACATCGCGAAGCGGATGATGGAAGAACTCCTCCATGAGGCGGGCGGCCCCGTGGGTCAGGCCAGGATACATGATGAACGCCTGGTTCGTAGCCAGGAACATGTTCGCGCAGGCCGCTGCTACGACAGCCGGGAAGGACTGGCCGCCGACCTCGGGCTGGTCCGCGGTGCTCATCCAGCCGCCCTCGCAGTAGAGCTTCCAGAGCCGGTGGTAGGCCTCGGGCACATAGACCTTGCCATCCTTGAACACCGCCTCGACCGGCTTGCGCTGAACCTCGTCGGGATAAGTGGGCGCGATCTCCACCTCCGCGAACTTCTGCGCCTCGTTGAGAACCATGGTGCACATGTCTACATCATGATCCACGTACCGGCCTTTGCCCAGCAGTGTCTCCCCAATCTTGAACATTTCGAAGAGCTGGAACTTTATATCCCTGTCGTCAACCCAAAGACTCGCCATACAACCCTCCTTCTACTTCTATTTATTAAGTCTTTTTCGGTCATACATGAATGAGCATTCATTCTTATACCGCCAAACCGGCATCCTGTCAAGAAAACAACGAGCACATCGAAATGCGGTGCATCCCGGTATGACGTCAGTGCAGCCCTCCGGCCTTGCCCGGAGGAATCATTTATGACATTATCGATTTATTGATATAATTTCAAGACAAAAGGAGGTCTCCCATGCCCGAGGAGCAAGGAAGGCTGACGGCCGGTGACGGGCTGTCCCTCTCCTGGAAGGCCCTGGTCCCTGATTCCAGGCCCAAAGCGGCCGTCCACGTGATCCACGGTTATGCCGAGCACTTCGGCCGATATGCGAACGTAGCCTCGGAGCTCCTGCCAGCCGGCTACGCGCTGATCGGCAACGACCACCGGGGCCACGGCACGAGCGAAGGGAAGCGGGCATGCATCTCGAGCTTCGAGGAGTACCTTGACGACGAGCAGCTCTTTCGCGACGAGGTGGTCAAGAGACTTTTCCCCGGCATCCCCTCGTTCGTTCTCGGCCATTCCATGGGGAGCATCATCGCCCTCAATCTCGCGGAGCGGACATCTGACCGGCTCGCTGGGCTCGTGCTCTCGGGCATGGGCAGCGTGCTCAGTCCCGGGATCCCCGGGATCCTGACGCTCATCACCCGGCTGCTCTCCAGGCTCGCACCCCGCATACACGTAAGATCGCCCCTGCCACCGGATTTCATCTCCCGCGACCCCGAGGTGGTGAAGGCCTACGTCAGCGACCCCCTGGTCTTCAACGTGATCACCCCGCGCCTGGCCGAGCAGATGGCCGCCTACACCGCCCTGGGCGCCCAGAATGCAGACAGGGTGAAGATCCCGGTACTCATCCAGTACGGCTCCCTCGACACCTCCTTCGGCGGCCAGCAGGAGCTCTTCGAGGCGATCGGCTCGGCCGACAAGACCATCAGGCGGTATGAGGGGCTCAAGCACGAGGTGTACAACGAGCTCCCCGCAGACCGGGCCGTCGTGCTCAGCGATCTCAGGGCCTGGCTGGACGCCCGCCTGTAGAAAAGAGAAAAAGCCGGGAAGAGGGTGAGCCATCTTCCCGGCTTCTCGCCTTACGTGCAGAAGATCAGGGGAATCAGTAGCGGTAGTGGTCCGGCTTGAACGGGCCGTCCACGTTCACACCGATGTACGAGGCCTGCTCCGGGGTGAGCCGGGTGAGCTTGGCCCCGAGTTTGCCCAGGTGGAGGCGCGCCACCTCTTCGTCGAGGTTCTTTGGCAGGGTCCTGACGCTGATCTCCCGGGGATTGTTCCAGAGATCCATCTGGGCCAGCACCTGGTTGGTGAACGAGTTGGACATCACGAACGAGGGATGCCCGGTGGCGCAGCCCAGGTTCACCAGCCTCCCCTCGGCCAGCAGGAAGATGGAATGGCCGTCCGGGAAGGTGTACTTGTCCACCTGGGGCTTGATGTTGGTCTTTGTGATGCCCGGATATCCCTCGAGCTTATCGACCTCGATCTCGTCGTCGAAGTGCCCGATGTTGCATACGATCGACTGGTCGAGCATGTTCTCCATGTGTTCGATGCGGATCACTCGGCAGTTGCCCGTTGCGGTCACGAAGATGTTGGCCTCGCTCAGGGCGTCCTCCACGGTCACGACCTGGTAGCCCTCCATGGCCGCCTGCAGGGCGCAGATCGGGTCGATCTCGGTGATGAGGACCCGGGCCCCGAAGCCCCTCATGGACTGGGCGCAGCCCTTGCCGACGTCGCCGTAACCGCACACGCACACCACCTTGCCCGCCACCATCACGTCGGTTGCGCGCTTGATGCCGTCCGCCAGCGATTCCCTGCACCCGTAGAGGTTGTCGAACTTGCTCTTGGTCACGGAGTCGTTGACGTTCATGGCAGGGAAGAGCAGGGTCTTGTCCTTGAGCATCTGGTAGAGCCGGTGCACGCCTGTGGTCGTCTCCTCGGAGACGCCCCGGATCTCCCGGACCATCCGGTGCCAGAAGGTGGGGTCCTTTTCATATTTTCGCTTGAGAATAGCGTTGATGATCGCCTCGTCCCGGCTCCGGGCAGGCTGGTCCATGAGCTTGGGGTTTTCCTCGGCCCGGTAGCCCCGGTGGACCATGAGCGTGGCGTCGCCGCCATCGTCCACGATGAGGTTCGGGCCCTTGCCGCCCGGGAACTCCAGGGCGGCCATGGTGCAGGCCCAGTAGTCTTCCAGCGATTCGCCCTTCCAGGCGAAGACCGGGGTCCCGGTCGCCGCGATGGCTGCAGCAGCGTGGTCCTGCGTAGAAAAGATATTGCACGAGGCCCATCTGACGTCCGCTCCCAGGGCCTTCAGGGTTTCTATGAGCACGGCGGTCTGGATGGTCATGTGCAGAGACCCGGTGATGCGTGCCCCTGCCAGGGGCCTGCCGGCGGCGTACTTTTCCCTAACAGCCATCAGCCCGGGCATCTCATGCTCGGCGATCTCGATTTCCTTCCTGCCGAAATCCTTCAGGGCCATGTCGGCCACCTTGAAGCCCAGACCGGTGTAATCCGGTATCAGGGCCTTCACTTGTGCAGCCTGTTCAGCCATTACACACCTGCCTTGCTCTTGAGCTCGGAGACCATGTCGGTTCTCTCCCAGGTGAACTCGGGCTCGGTTCTGCCGAAGTGTCCGTACGCAGCGGTCTTCTTGAAGATGGGCCTCAGGAGGTCGAGCTTGGCGATAATCCCCTTGGGCTTCAGCGGGAAGACCTCCCTGACGATGCGGGAAAGCGTCTCGTCGCCGATAGTGCCCGTGCCGTGCGTGTTGATCATCACGGACACCGGCTCGGCCACGCCGATGGCATAGGCGAGCTGAACCGTGCAGCGCTTCGCCAGGCCGGCGGCCACCACGTTCTTGGCTACGTAGCGCGCCATGTAGGCGGCGGAGCGGTCCACCTTGGACGGGTCCTTGCCCGAGAAGGCGCCGCCGCCGTGGCTCGCGAAGCCCCCGTAGGTGTCCACGATGATCTTCCGGCCCGTGAGGCCGCAATCCGCGTGAGGACCGCCGATGACGAACCTGCCGGTTGCATTGATGAAGCACTTGGTTTTCTCGTCGAGCAGACCGGCCGGAATCTGCTTCTTGATGACCTCCTCCATGATCCCTTCCCTAATCGCGGCGTTCTCCACGTCTTCGTCGTGCTGGGCCGCGATGACCACCGCGTCCACCCGCTTGGGAACGCCGTCAATGTACTCGACCGTGACCTGGGACTTGCCGTCCGGCCTCAGGAACTCGAGCACCCCGTTCTTCCTCACATCGGACAGGGCCTGGGTGAGCTTGTGCGCGTAGTAGATGGCCGCGGGCATCAGTACCTCGGTCTCGTCGCAGGCATACCCGAACATCATGCCCTGGTCTCCCGCGCCCTGCTCTCGGCCTTCACTCTCCTCAACGCCCATGTTGATGTCCGGGGACTGCCGGTCGAGGGTCACCATCACCCCGCAGGTGTTCCAGCTGAACCCCATGGCGCCGTCCGTGTACCCGATCTCCTTGATGGTCTGGCGCACCACCCTCTGGACGTCGAAGGTGTGGGTTGTCGTGATCTCGCCGGAAACGATGGCCAGACCGGTGGTTACCATGGTCTCACACGCAACGTGCGCGCGCGTGTCATGTGCAATGATCTCATCGAGGATCGCATCGGAAATGTTATCCGCCACCTTGTCCGGGTGCCCCTCTGTGACGGACTCCGAAGAAAAGAGAAAATTTTCGTTTGCCATGGGTTGCTCCTCCTGATCGTCTTTTTCAGTTTATAGAGATTGTACTCCAGACTCCCCGTTCCTATCATACAGGATGCCGGGATATCCACCGGTGCTTCCACCGGAGAACCATCGGCGGGAAAAGGACTGTCCGCCGATTGCCCGCATCCGGTCCTCCCGTCCGTTCAATCCTTTTTTCTCAGCCCAAGGTGCTGCGCGATCTCCCGGGCGCTCGCCGAGAGCGAAACCGGCTTGTTCTTGAGCTCGCTCTTGGTACAGACCCCGTACTCCGGGCCGAAGCCGTCCTCGAAATACATCTGCTGGAACACGGAAAACTTGAGCTGGTGAGACGTGGAGTCGAGCACGAAGCGGCTGTCCGGGGACAGGAGGCCTTCTTTCAGGGCCTTCCTGAGCCCTGCCACGCACTCGCCGCCCTGGGTGCACACCACGTGGCCGTTGCGGTTGGCCCTGAGCATGCCCTCCATGATCTCGGTCTCGGTGACCGATATCACGTGGAACCTATCGTCGAAGTGTTCCTCCACGAGCTTTCTCACCTTAGGGAACGACACCGGGTCGCCGATCATGGCGGCTTGGGCCACCGACGGGGTGACCTTGAGTGGGGCGTACCTGCCCGAGACGCGCCAGCGGGCGATCGGGTCGGCGTGGTGGCTCTGCACGCCCAGAATCGTGGGCAGAGCCGGGATGATCCCCAGCTCTCTTAAGTCGATGAAGCCTTCCATGACTGCCGTGATGTTGCCGGCGTTGCCGATGGGGACCACCACCGCAAGATCCCGGGTATCCCAGTCAAGCTGCTGGGCGATTTCGAAGGCATAGGACTTCTGTCCCAGGATCCGCACCGGATTCTTGGAGTTGAGCAGGAACACGTGGTAATCCTGGGCGAGCTCCTCGACCACCCGCATGCAGTCGTCGAAGACGCCGGGCATCTCGATCACGGTGGCGCCCGATCCCAGCGGCTGCGAGAGCTGCTGCGGCGTCACCTTGCCCGCCGGCAGCAGCACAACGGCCTGCACCCTGTCGCGGGGGAGGTAGCTCAGGTAGAGCGCCGCCGCGGCCGAGGTATCCCCGGTCGAGGCGCAGATGCCCAGCACGTCGCTCAGGCCCTTGACCCGGATGACATGGTTCAGGAAGCTGATGGCCGAGGCCATGCCCCGGTCCTTGAAGCTCGCCGAGGGGTTGAGCCCGTCGTTCTTGACCAGGAAAGGTGCGCCCACCCACGAGGTCATCTCCGCATTGGCCTTCACCAGGGGCGTCTGCCCCTCGCCCAGGTAGATGATGTCCTCAAGGGGGACGATGGGCAGGATCAGCTCGTGGAACCGGAATATCCCCGAGAGCTCGGGGGTGTTCGTGTTCCTGCGGGAATCGAAGCGCTTCCTCCACTCGTGTGCAGGGATCTCTCTGAACCGGTCGAAGCCGGTGTTCTCGATCTTGAGCAGGGACCGGCATTCCGGGCAGGTGTAGACGAAATCGTAGATATCGTAGTGCGCGCCGCACCCGATACACCGATAGACCAGATTCCCCTGTACCTCTGGCATGTGTGGGTCGTTCATCTCCGTCTCGCTGCCGCCCCGAGAATGCGTGCCTGGAAGGGCGTTCTCACACTCTTTTTCAAAGACCGTGAATGTATAATAGACTATTGACTTTTTCAATACTTTTTTGGCAACGTAACGCTCTATCGCTCCCAGGAGGGCTGGCCATGGAACCCCTTGTGAACTATACGATTCCCGGCGCGGAGAAGATCCGCAGCGGCAAGGTACGCGAGATCTTCGAGGCCGGAGACGAGCATCTCCTCCTCGTGACCACGGACCGGATCTCGGCCTTCGACGTCGTGCTCCCGGATCCGATCCCGGGCAAGGGGCACGTGCTCAACCAGATCTCACTGTTCTGGTTCCGCAAGGCCTCGCACCTCATCGACAACCACGTGGTGAGCTCGCATGTGGATAAGTATCCCGAGCCCTTCCGCGGTGACCCGCGGCTCAAGGGCCGCTCCATGCTGGTACGGAAGGCGCAGCCGCTGCCCGTGGAGTGCATCGTCCGGGGCTATGTCTCCGGCTCCGGATGGAAGGAGTACCAGGCCACGGGCTCCATCTCCGGCATCGAGCTCCCCAGGGGGCTCAAGGAGTCCGAGAAGCTCCCCGAGCCCATCTTCACCCCGTCAACCAAGGCAGCCCTCGGCGAGCACGACGAGAGCATCAGCTTCGAGCGCGCCTCCGAGCTCGCAGGCGCCGAGCTCATGAAGCAGGTCCGGGACGTATCCCTGGCAATATACACCAT
>JBASVF010000058.1:0-4916 GCA_049275795.1 Desulfomonilia bacterium | reverse complement strand
CCTGGAGTACGGTGTGGACGCCTACGAGCTGGATCGGACCAGGGGCCATTACCGGATCGTGATCTCCAACTGGTCGCGCGAGCATACGGCGGTCGCCCGGATCGTGGCCTGGTACCCCGGGGAGGATGACACCGGGAAGCAGGAGCCATACATCCCCCAGGCCCCACGCCTGGAGGATCTGACCTTCTAGGGGTGCGGGCGGACCGTGCCGTGCGCTCGAGACCGGCCTGATAGGCTGCTCTCTGGCGCATCATGGTGCCCGCAGGCTGCTCCGACGGATCCGCCCCTTTGCTTTCGACCAGCGAGCGTGCCGGGCACCGCCCATTCCATGCCTCTCATGGCCGTGGACGCGCATCATCCCTCAGCCTGGAGCTTAAGACCCTGCAGTTCTCACTCGGCAGATGAGTTCTCCCCGGCAATTCTTCCCGCCATGTGCCGCCGGATGCCGGCATGACAAGACCGCCTTCCGCCCCGGCCCTATTGCGCTCCCGGGCAAGAGCCGTGAGCCCTTCAGTTTCCGCCCATGAGCGCCATGGCCTGTTTGAGCCGCGAGAGTTCGTCGCTCGTCTGTCTGAGGCGGTGTGCGAGGATTTCCGAGAGGAGCCGAAAGTAGACCGACTCGAACTCCCGGCGCTCGCCGTTTTCCAGCCTGTCGATGATGGAGGGATCGATGGCCAGGCAGACGGTCTCCTTGGCGGCAAAGGTCGAGGCCGACCGGGGCTCTCCGTCGATACCAGCGAGCTCGCCAAAGGTTCCGCCGCTGGCGTCGAGCCGGGCGATCTCCTCGCCGTTTCTCACCACGTTCACCTCGCCCGAGATGATCACGTACAACATGCTGTCATACTCGCCCTGGCGGGTGATGATCTCTCCGGCGCAGTACCTGCGGACCTTGCTCAGCTCGAGGATCTTGAGCAGGAACCGGTCTTCATAGGAGCGCAGAAACGGAAGTTTCTTGAGCGTACCCAGCAGATCTTCCCTGCCGGCCAGAAAGCTGGATTCGATCATGGCGACCTCCGCATGTTAAGCACGCTTGCGCTGTTTGTCGTCCCTCAAGACAAGAACTCGGCATTTCACTCGAGAATATTTACTCTCCCGGTTCATGAGTACGGCGGAAAAGGCGCGGTGCGGCATTTGCGCCTGATTATTCCGGCAGGCGAGGGAGCAGGCGATCGCCATATCGGCCCGTGTTCCGGCCCTTCTTGCCATGGCCCGCCATCAAGGCCGGGCATGGGGAGTGCCTCAGTCGGGGAGGGATGCGGATGTGGCAACGGCCGAAGGGGCCCCGGCATACCAATATCGGCCCCGCTCTTCGGGGATTACCCGGGCAGTCCGGCTTAGAGACCTGCTCAAAGGGCCCGGATGCCCCGCCCGGGAAAGAGGAGCGCTCCGGGCCAATGGTGAGCACCAGCCCGGGGTCCTTACCTCGTGATTTTCCGGCACTCCAGGTAGAAGCGCTTCTCGTGGGCATGGCCCATGGAGAAGGTCTTGCGCGGCAGCACGCCGTCCACGATGATGGTGCGGAACAGCTCGTGCTTGGAGATGGCGGGCAGGTAGAATCCCACGGTCTGCGGTCTCGAGGCCAGGGAAGCCAGGGTGTCGTCGCCGTGGATGTAGTCGACCGCGACCTCCGGGTGAGCTGCCGTGTACGCGTCGAGGAAGGCTTGGAGACTGCCAGCCTCGAGGGTCAACGCCGGCTGGGAGAGGGTGATGATGCCTGATTTCTCGAGGCTCACAAACGAGAAGACATGCGTTCCGGGCTCTTTGGCGGGGTAAGGCTCGAATCGCCCGTCCGGCTGCTGTTGCACCGAGAAGGCGGAACCCTGGGCAGTGAAGAAATCCTCCATGCTCTTGAGCAGGCCGTCTGCCCCGGCATTGAACACCACCCGGTGGATGGGCTCGAAGACGAGCCCCGTGTCGTGAAGGTTCACCAGCTCGACCAGCGCGTACCTTGCGGGGTGGTCCATGACCTCCCCGGCATCCGGGGCCGAGGCCTTGATGCCCTCCCAGATCTCCTTTGCCGTGGCCAGCGAGTGGTTGCCGTCACCCATGGCGTAGAGCAGTACCTCGGAGCTCTGCACGCCGTACTTCTCCCGGAAGGCCCGGGGATCGGCGAGCCTTTCGATGGCTCGGGCCACAGAGCCGACGGCCTCGGCTGAGCCGATCCGCCAGCCCCTGATGTGCCCGCCGCCCTGCATGAGCTCGAAGTCGTAGACCGGCTCGCGGTCGCCGGCAAAGAGGGGCTCGATCACGGTTTTCTCCGGGTCGTCGATCAGCACCATGATATGGGGGAGCTCGAGCGGGGCGTTGCGGCGGATCCGGGTCCTGGGCGGGAGCCGGTCAACCACTGTGCCCTCGGTGGCCCGGATGAGACTCTGCGAGCCCTGGTGGTAATCGTAGCGCTCGAGGTCCAGGGCGGCCACGAGGCCCTTGCGCACCGCGCCCCCGGGCATGGTACGCTCCACCAGGATGAAGCCCCGCCCCATCGAGACCAGCACCCCGGTTTCGAGGTACCGGTTCATGGCCTCCTCGATGCGCCGGGATTCTTCCTCAGGGTCGCAGCCCTTGAGATATGCCTCGGGCAGGATGAGGTGGAAGGTGGACGGATCCTCTCCCACCCGGCGCCGCACCTCCTCCCAGTACTCGGGCTGCGAGGTGTACTGGTCGCAGGCCACTACCGCCCACTTCGTCAGGTCGATCCCCTTACGGGGCAACAGGATCTCGGGTGCCTCAAGGGCGATGTGATCGAACTTCATGCAAAGGGACCTTTCTCTGAAAGTCAGGGCTCACCTGGGGCCTGTTTTATTGTAGCCTTCTGCAAGGGCCGTGTTCACGTGGACCACGCCCTTGTTGAGGTTTTTCATGGGGTAGTCGTCCGTGATGACCGGGAGCCTGTCCGCGTCGTCCTGGCTCTTGAGTACCGTGCCGGCAGGCACGTACCTGCCGTCGGGCACCTTTACGCCCATGAGGATGCAGCCTGGCTCCACCACGCAGTTGCTGCCCACCTCGGACTTGAAGACCAGGGACTGCATGCCCACGAAGGTGTCGGAACCCACGCGGGCCGGGCCGTGGATCTGCACCTGGTGAGCCAGTGAGACCCGCTTGCCCACGTACACCGAGTATTTCCCCCCCTCGGCGCTGACCAGGTTCTTCTCGACCGGCTCGCCCTTGAGCTCGGTCTCCAGTCCGTGGAGCACCACGCCGTCCTGCACATTGGCCTCGTCATCGACCATGATGGGCTGGCCCTCGTCGCCCCGGATGGAGGCAAAGGGTGCAACCATTACCTTCTTGCCGACGCTCACGTTGCCGATCACGGCGGCCAGGGGATGGATGTAGGCGGTGGCGTCGATGCGGGGCATCGACTCGCTCGGACAGAAATCGGTCGTAACGTTCCTGTGGATCATGGCAACACTCCTTGTAGTAGAATTTAGGCCACGGACAGGGGCCCCTGCGCCGGGACACCCGCTCCGGCACCCGGCCGGGACGGTCCCCGAAACCGGGAAGTGCCTATTCTTACCTGATAAACGGCGGGAGGAAAAGAGAAAAACTCGCACCATCCGACGCCGGTTGGGCCGGGATGCCCGCGCCCCGGGGCGTTCCCCGCGTGGGTTCCGGCGCGGATGCCTCAGGGGCGGACGAAGATGGTGCCCTTCAGGTAGAGCACCGCCTTGCCCGATATCTCCACCCGATCTCCCCGGTCGCGGCAGAAGAGCTCACCCCCGCGCCGGGAGACTTGTCTCGCATGGAGCACGGTCTTGCCCAGGCGCCTGGACCAGTAGGGCACGAGCGCGCAGTGCGCCGATCCCGTAACCGGGTCTTCGGGGACCCCGATCCCCGGGGCGAAGAAGCGCGAGACGAAATCAGCCTCGGTGCCCGGGGCCGTGACGATGACCCCGCGAAGGCCCAGTCCGCTCAAGGCCTCCATGTCGGGTCTGAGCGCAAGGACCTGCTCTTCGCGCTCGAACACCGCGAGGTAGTCCTGCGAGCAGAGCAGCTTGATGGGCTCGGCGCCCAGTCCTGCAACGAGCCTGTCCGGGGCCTCGCACGCCTTCGGCGGCTGGGCGGGAAAGTCCATGGTGAGCAGGTCCCTGTTGCGGCTCACCATGAGCGGCCCGCTGCGGGAAAGGAAGCTCACCCTGGTGCGCTCCATATCCAGGAAGGCAAAGATCACGTGGGCGCTGGCCAGGGTCGCGTGGCCGCATAGGTCTACCTCGGCCTCGGGGGTGAACCAGCGGATGCGGTAGGCGTCACCCTCGGGTACGAAGAACGCTGTCTCCGAGAGGTTGTTCTCCCGGGCTATGGACTGCATGAGATCATCATTCAGCCAGCTCTCCAAGGGGCAGACCGCGGCCGGGTTGCCCGAAAAGACCTCGGAGGCGAACGCATCGACCTGATACAGCGGGATCTCCATCAAACCTTCTCCCTCATTGCTGATATTGGATGGCACCCAATATGATTGATCTTCCCGGTGCCTGTCAACCAGCTTGCTTCGAGTACCTGGTGGAGATGCGGGCTTGCAGGCTTATTCTTTAATCCATGAGCACCGGGAGTGCGATGCGCGGCATGGGGTGTTCCTTTCCCGGATAAGATGCTTCCCCGGGGCCTTCCAGAGAATATGCCTCTCCGGGATGACCCGGCGTGAAAGCGAAGTGGAACGTTCTTGCCGCATAACGGAAAAAAATAGAACCATGTACAAAGTTGGGATATGCATTGTCGTGGACCTGCTGGCCAATATGCCAGAATAACAGGGGAAATGTGAGTGGCACAAGCCTTGCTGCTGTCCGGCCGCAGTCCGGTTTCACCGGTTTCGGCAGGGTAGTCACAAAAGGCGGCGCACATGATCGCTGTACAAGGGTAAAACCATGTTCTATGACGACTTCAGCACCGGTTCGAACAGGAAACGATTTGACGACCCCCCC
>JBASVF010000057.1:0-6939 GCA_049275795.1 Desulfomonilia bacterium | reverse complement strand
CGTGGGCAGCACCCTCTTCTTCGGGCAGCTCGGGTTCTTCCGGCAGCCTGACCTTCTTGCCCTTCTTGCCCTTTTTCTTCTTTTCTTCCTTTTCCTTTTCCGAAAGCTCCTTTTCCTTGGCAGGTTCCCGGACCGCGGCTTCGGGCTTTTCCTCTACTGCGGCTGCCTCCGCCTGCTTGGGCTCCAGGGCCTCTTCCGGCACGGCTGGCTGCGGCTCCACCTGGGGAGCCTCCGGGGCAGCGGGCGGCTCAGGGGCGGTCTCGACGGGAGCCTGAGGCGCAGCCTCCTCCTTCTCTTTGGGCAGTGGCTGCTCTACTACGGCAACCTGCGGGGCTTCGGGCTGCTCTTTTTCGAGGATCTCTTTCTCGGGCGGCTCAGGGGGCTCAGGAGCCGTCACCTCTTCCTCGGCCTTTTTCTCCACTGGAGGACTGACCCGTGCTCTACGCCTGATGACATTGGCGCTGACTCGCTTTTCCACATAGGTTTCTTGAGGCTGCTCTTCAGTCTGAATACCGGTCTTTTTTTCGAAACGCTTCTTGATCCGGTTGATGTCGTGCACATCGATCAGGCTCATGTTGTTTTCCACGGGTATGGCCAGATCCTTTGCAACCTTCATCAGTTCCCGCGTGTCTATTGACAACTCTTTTGCTAATTCGAAAACCCGCATCTTTTTCATATTGCCAGCCCCTTGGAAGAAAGCACTTCATACTTTCTGAGATTCTTTGCCAGTCGCTTCATGAGAGGGGACTCCCCGGTCACGACCACAAAGCCGCCGCTGCACCCGCATTCCGCCGGCAGGCGATAAGCTCTGGCAGTTCCGGTGGAAGCATCTGTATGCGTTTTCCCCGTCTCTTCAGCATGACCCTCTGGGTTGCAAAGAACCAGGTCTCCCTGCCGGACGCCTGCTTCCTCTCGTCCGTCTCCGACAAGGCGGTTCATCTTGCTCAAGCGTGCGAGGTCTTGTTCGATCACTTTCAAGAGTGTATTCTGTGTTTCTTGCACGAGCTCCATTGCCTGTTGCTGCTTCCTGAAATACGCGGTTCTCGTTCTCCTGTTCCTGAAGGCCTTGGAAAAACACCGCTCACTGGGGCAGAGGTAAAAACCCCTTCCCTGCCTGGTGTTCCCCGCGTCCGGCACCGCCCCGGCAGAAGAGTCCCTCACGAATCGCAGCAATTCGTCCTTGGGCCGGACAGACCGGCATCCGATACACTGTCTGTAGGGCTGATGCCTGTTATCCACTCACTCCCACCGATGCCTTTTTTATCAACTCCCTGGCCAGGGACTCGTCGATCCCCTCGAATTCCAGGAGATCCTCCTCCCGGGCCTTTGCCAGGTCCTCAACAGTCCGATAGCCTGCTTCCATCAGGGCCTCGGCCAGGGACTCGTCGATTTCACCGAGGCTGGTCAAGGCCTGGGACCGGTTCTGTGACTCGGGCTCGGGCTCGGCCTTTTCCCTGGAGGCGGCGCTTTCTTCCGCGTGCTCGGAGCGCACGTCGATCTTCCACCCTGTGAGCTTTGCCACCAGGCGGACGTTCTGCCCCTTCCTGCCGATGGCGAGGCTGAGCTGATCGTCGGCCACCACCACGTCCATGCTCCAGGCAGACTTGTCCACGATCACCTTGGATACCCGGGCAGGAGAGAGTGCGTTGCAGACAAACCTCACCGGGTCCTCCGACCACACCACGATATCCTGCCGTTCGCCCTTGAGCTCCTGGATCACGTTCTGCACCCGGGCGCCCTTAACGCCCACGCAGGTGCCTACCGGATCCACCTTGGGGTCGTGCGAACGCACCGCGATCTTCGCCCGGACGCCGGGCTCGCGGGCAACGGCGACGATCTCTACGATCCCCTCGGTCACCTCGGGAACCTCCATTTCATAGAGCTTCACCAGGAAGCGCGGGTGCGTGCGCGAGAGCTCGATCTGGGGCATGCGCATCGACTTGGTAACGTCGAGGATGAGCGCTTGGATCCTGTCTCCCCTCCTGAAGGTCTCGCCGGGGATCATCTCCTTTTCGCGCATGATGGCCTCGGCCTTGCCGAGGTTGATGATGGCGTCGCGCCGGTCGAACCGATGAACAAATCCGGAGATCAGCTCGCCCTTGCGGTCGATGAACTCGTTGTAGACCGCATCGCGTTCAACCTCCTTGACCTTCTGGACAATGACCTGCTTGGCGCTCTGCGCAGCAATCCTGCCCAGCCGCGATGAATCGAGCTTTTCACCGAGCTCGTCGCCGATCTGGCAGTTAGGATCGAGCTTTCTGGCATCTTTCAGAGATATCTGAACATTCGGGTCCTCGACCTCTTCCGAAATGACCTTGAACTGAAAGACCTCGACCTCGTCGAGCTCCGGGTTGTAGTGGGCTTCGATATTGTCATAGTCCCCGTAGACCTTTCTCGCCGCACTCTGTACCGCGGCCTCGACCACCTGGACCAGGTCTTCTTCCCTGAGGCCTTTTTCCTTTACGATCAGCTCAATAACCTTAGAAAGATTTAAAACCATACGCTCTCCTAGAGATCGAATTCCAGATTGGCCTTTTGTATCTCTTCAAGCGGCACCTCGTGCTCAATGCCGTCTATATCAACCAAAACTCTCTCTCCCGACAATCCCCTTATAACTCCTCGGTATGTTTGGTTTTTTGTCTGGATCTTCACCCTTCTTCCGGAGAAATGCTCAAATTCACGGGGAGTTTTCAGCCTGCGGTTCAGGCCGGGAGAAGACACCTCCAGCCGATACGAGCCCTCGATAGGGTCCAATGTATCCAGCAGCAGGCCCACTCTCCGGGTAACCTGCACGCAATCGTCGAGCGTGACCCCGCCCGGCTTGTCGATGGTCAGGCGCAGATGGCCGCCGGAGAACTCCATCTCGATGAGCTCGTAGCCCATCACGGCGACCTCTGATGATACCTGCCTGTTCAGTTCTTTCAACTGTTCCATATCTGCTTTTGGGAAATAAAAAAGTGGGCTCTCGCCCACTTCGTCTCCTCCCGCATCCGTGTTCTGTTGAGCTTCCCAAAGTAGTTCGTAAGCGGGCAACGGGATTCGAACCCGCGACATTCAGCTTGGGAAGCTGACACTCTACCAACTGAGCTATGCCCGCACTGCGATACTCTAATAGAATATGCACGGTGGTTTGTCAACAAATGTTTAGCAAAGCTCAATGCTAAGGGTTTTTGAGGTATTATTCGGAGAGGTCTTTCCATTCCCGAGGGATTCCCTCGCCAAAGGAACGGTTGTCGACTCCTGGCGTTATCGTTCAATGAAAGGTCTTCGAGCAGGAACCGGCTCGCGGCTGCAGCGGGAAGGACCCGTTGACCGCCGTTCCCGGTTGCTTTCGGGATCGCAACAAATAGGAAGACGAGACCTTCCCTTACGCCGCTTACTCGCGAATGATCTTTACAAGTACCGAACGTTTCCTCGGGCCGTCGAACTCTGCGAGGAAGACGCCCTGCCAGGTTCCCAGGACCAGGGAGCCGCTTTCCACGATCAATGAGGCGCTTTGCCCCATGAGGCTCGCCTTGATATGGGCGTCGGAATTGCCCTCGAGATGCCGATACCCCCCTTCGAGAGGCGCCATGTTCTCGAGGGCCTTGAGGATGTCGTCCTTCACCGAAGGATCGGCGTTTTCGTTGATCGTTATTCCACAGGTCGTGTGCGGCACGTAGATGAGGACGATTCCCGAGGATACCTCCTCGCTCTTCAGTATGCTCTTGATATGAGGTGTGATATCTACCAACTGTACCCGAGTGGTGGTCTTTATTTCAAAACGTTTGATCATCCGCGGCCTCCCTGATCTCCTATGGTATCTGCGCCCGGGAAAACAGGCGCAGGAAGTTCGATGTGGCGGCATCGGCCACCTCGTCCGGAGAGCACCCCTTGATTGCCGCGATCTCTGCGATGGTGTTCGTGAGGAAAGAGGGCTCGTTTCGCTTCCCCCGGTGGGGAACCGGCGCGAGGAAGGGTGCATCCGTTTCAACAAGCAGGGCATCGAGCGGACACCGGTTAACCGCCTCCCTGAGCTGCCTGGCGTTCCGGTAGGTGACCACACCGGGGACGGACACCAGAAACCCCTTCCCGATGACATACGAGGCAAGCGAGGCGCTGCCGGAAAAGCAGTGGAACACTCCCCCGAGAGCCCAGGCATCCTCTTCCTCCAGGAGCTTGAAAGTCTGTTCGTGAGCGTTGCGGTCATGGATGACGAGCGGAAGACCGCTCTTCCTTGCGAGCTCGATGTGAGCCCTGAACAGCTCCGCCTGCGCCGCTTCCGTTTCAGGCTTCCGGTACAGGTCGAACCCGGTCTCACCCACGGCGACCACCTTAGGATCGGCGGCGAGGGCTTCCAGGGAGAGCACCTCTCCGGGGGACCGCTCGCCCGCAAGCTGCGGATGGACGCCTACGGCGGCGAACAGGCCCTCTCTCGAGGCGGCCACGGAAACCGCCTTTGCAGAGTCTTCCGGGTCGATCCCCACCAGGAGCATGGAGGAGACGCCAACCTGGGCCGCCCGTTCGATCACCTCATCGCGATCTGGGTCGAACTCGGAGAAATGGAGGTGACTGTGAGAGTCGGTGATGTTCATTCTACATGAGCTCCACGAGCGCTTCATGGATCCGGCCGTTGCTCGCGAGGATATCGCCCCGGCCCAGGTCGAACACCCCGCCGTCCAAACCGGAAACCGTTCCGCCTGCCTCCAGGAGTATGGCCGCGCCTGCCGCCATGTCCCAGGGCTTGAGTCCGATCTCCCAGAACCCGTCGAACGAGCCCGACGCAACGAAGCACAGGTCGAGCGCGGCCGAGCCGAACCTGCGAACGCCGCGGACCTCGCTCAGAATCCGGGAGAACCGTGCCATGGAGCCTTCCAGGCCGGTCAGAGAGTAGGGGAACCCGGTCGCCACGAGGGATTCGACCAGCCGGGATGTGTCGGACACGGAGATGCGCGACCCGTTGCAGAAGGCCCCCTTGCCGGCCTGGGCATGGAACAGCTGACCGCTCATGGGGTTGTAGCACACCCCGATGAATGGCGTTGAGTTCCTGTAGACCGCAAGGGACACGCAGAAGAACGGGATCTTGTGTACATAGTTGACCGTGCCGTCGAGGGGATCGACATACCAGGTATACTCTCCTGCCTCGTCGAGGCTCACGCCTTCTTCGGCGATAACGGAATGTCCCGGGAAAGACCGGATGATCGCGTCGACGATAATGCCCTGAGAGCCGCGGTCGATCTCGGTCACCAGGTCGATCATCCCCTTGTACTGGGGCTGAAGGGTCTTCCCGAAGTTCTCGCCCAGGTATTTTCCAGCCTCTTTCGCTATCTCGACCGTAAAATCCAACATAGCAACTCTTGCCAGTTTTCCGTATTTGAGGTACCATAATGAACATGGATAACGTTTACAAGATAAAAAAGAATCTCAGGGTCCCCATGGTTCTAGCCACCCTCATATCAATCCCGGTGTTCCTTGATGTTATCATGGCCGGGTTCAACCTTTCCGTGCTCTTGATGGCCCTGCTATTCATGATCCTGTTCTACCTCCTGACCATCAACAACATGCTGCGCATGGTACGCATAAACGGATCGCACGTCACGATCCGGGGGCTGCTCGGATCCAGGAAGATCCCGGTCGGCGAGATCACCCGCGTCGACGGGGTCACGATGGGAACCCGGCAGTTCATTACCCTTTCCACCGGAAAGAGGAATTACCTCATCCCGAACAGCTTCGAGAGCTTCCAGGGGATCATCTCCGACCTGGAGTCAGTGGTACGAGGCGAGGCAGTTGGCGACGGTCTCGCACCCCTGAAGGAAAACCTCATCGTCCGCAAGAGCGATGTCACCGGGGTGTGGATCACGGTCATCCTGCTTGCCATCATCATCGTTATCCGGTTCTTCCCCCGATGAGGGTTCCGGGAAGCGAGTCCATTCACCGAAAAACATCAGAATTGCATTGTTTAATTGAAGCATTATCAGGAGTGTTTCACGTGAAACTTTATCTTCATCTTTTGCTTTTTTTGTGGTAGAGGATCATGGTGCGTCCGAAGATTATAAGCGTTTCCAATCAGAAAGGCGGTGTGGGCAAGACGACCACATCCATCAACCTGGGCTCTTCCCTCTCGGTGCTTGGCATGCGAACCCTGCTGATCGACCTGGACCCCCAGGCCAATGCGACCACCGGTCTCGGTCTCAACCCGGATTCCCTTTCCTCCCACATTTACCATGTGCTGATCGGGCAGGATGATGTGGATTCCGTCATCCAGCAGACCTGCCTGGACAACTTCTTCCTTGTGCCCAGCCATCCCGACCTGGTAGGGGTCGAGGTCGAGCTTATGAACGAGCCCCTTCGAGAGAGGATTCTCGCGCGCGCCCTTTCACGACTCTCCCGGGAATTCGACTTCATCGTGATCGACTGCCCGCCCTCCCTGGGTCTTCTCACCCTGAACGCCCTGACCGCGGCGCACTCCCTCCTGATCCCGGTCCAGTGCGAATACTATGCGCTCGAGGGCCTCAAGAGCCTTCTGAACACCTACCGCCTGGTGAAAAAACGGCTGAACCCGAGCCTGACCATCGAGGGATTCCTCCTTACCATGTACGATTCACGCACCCGCCTGAGCCATGATATCGCCGAGAACGTGAAAGCGCATTTCGATTCCCAGGTCTTCCGCACCATCATTCCCCGGAACATCCGCCTGTGTGAGGCGCCAAGCTTCGGCGTCCCTATATGCAAGTACGACGTTTCGTCGAAAGGCGCTCAACACTATCTGATGCTGGCTAAAGAAATCCTTGATTTGGAGGTAAAGCATGAAAGCTAAGCCCCGTTTGGGAAGAGGCATCGATGCCATCTTTGCCGACAGCGTCCAGGACGAAGGCACCCAGATCATCGAGATCCCTGCCGACGAGATCTTCCCGAACCCCATCCAGCCGAGAAAATCCTTCGATGAGGCCTCTCTGGCAG
>JBASVF010000056.1:0-5914 GCA_049275795.1 Desulfomonilia bacterium | reverse complement strand
AATTTCTCCGGCATGCCGGAAGCCTGCTCCACCCTCGTACGGGCCGCGAGCGCATGGAGAGGGGTCCGGGATGCTCCCCACGGCCGGACCCATCGGGCCGTGGGGGGTGTTCCTGCTCCCGGTTCCCTTTGCCCGGGGCTCTTGCAAGCCGGATGCACGCCCGGATACGGGCACCGATACCCCCCCCGGCGTCCATCCGGTCTCGAGGGTGATCCTATCCCCCAGACCGGCCCGCCTTCCTTGAGTCGTAGGTATCCGGGGTAACGCCGATCTTCTCGAGCTCCTTCTTGATGATCCGGTGGGTGCTCGTCATGGGGAATTCCTTGACGATGCGGACATACCGCGGGATGGCGAACTTTGCGAGCTTGTCCTGGAGGAAATCGATGAGCTCGCCCGGATCGAGGGTCTTTCCGTCCACGAGCTTAACCGAGGCCATGATCTCGTCTTCAGCGAGCTCGGAGGGAACCGCATAGACCGCCACCTCCTCGACGGCCGGGTGATCCATGATCACCTGCTCGACCTCGTAGGCGCTCACGTTCTCGCCGCCCTTGCGCATGGATTCGGTGTTGCGGCCCACGAAGTACAGGAAACCGTCACTGTCCGCGCGCACCAGGTCGCCGGTGTAGAGCCAGCCGTCCCTGACCTTGTCATTGGTGGCTGTCTCGTTCTTGTAGTAGGAGAATGAGCTCTTCCTGTTCGGGTCCTTTTTTTTAGTCCCGACCTTGAAGATCAGCTCGCCCGGAGTACCAACGGGCACGTCCCTGCCGTTGGCGTCGATGATGCGGTAGGCGCCCAGCCTCTTGTTGGGCTTGCCGATCGACCCCACCGGGGCGGTGCCGAGGTTCATGATGACCTTCCCCCCGCCGTCCACGGCGCCGTAGCCCTCGAAGATCCTGACGCCGAAGCGCTTCTCAAAGGCCTCCCACATGTCGGCCGGGCATGCGGCGGACAGAACGAACCGTACCTTGTTCTGGTTGTCGGTTGGTTTGGGGGGCTGCTTCATGAGGATGGGAACCATGGAGCCGATCACGTTGAACACCGTGGCATTCGTGGCACTGATCTCGTCCCAGAAGCGGCTGGCTGAAAACTTGCGCGAAAGGGCCACGGTCGCGCGGGCGGCCATGGAGAAGGTTACGGTCAGGAACATGGCGTTGCCGTGGAAGAGGGGCAGGGCGGTGTAGTAGACATCGTCCTCCCGGATGAAAATGCCAGCGAGGATGCTCAGGCGCTTGACGTTCGTATCAGAGTACCTGCTCACCACGCCCTTGGCCCTGCCCGTGGTACCCGAGGTGTACATGATCAGGCACATGTCATCGGGATTATAGCCCACGCCGGGATTCTCGAACGAACAGGTGAGGCTCTCGCTCAGCCTGAGCATGCGGGGCTGGGGCTCGATCTTCTCCTTACCCGGCTCGCAGTCGTTGAGGATGACCGTCTTGATCTTGGGGACGTTCGCGGAAACTTTCCTGAAGGTCTCGAGAAGATCGGCGTCCACGACCAGGAACTCGATGTCGCTGTGGTCGAGCACGTACTGGAGCCCGTCACCTTTGAGCTCGGCATTGAGCGGCACGATGTACATGCCGATCTTCTGCGCACCGAAGAAGCAGTCCAGGTAGCGGGGCGAGTTCCTCACGAAGATGCCGATGCCCTTGCCCCTGCCTCCACCGTGCTTGAGGAGAAAGTTGGCGACCCGGTTTGCCTGGTTGTCCATCTGGAGGTAGTTGATCCGCTCGTCCTCAAAGATGATGAAGTTCTTGTAGGGTGCATCGCGGGCGCATTCCTCGAGCAACTCGGCCCACGACATCTCGCGCGCTATTTCCGGCAGTGACCTGAGGTTGTCCCAGAGCGTTCCGCGGCGGTAGTCCTGGATCATGAACCTTCCGAGCGACTTGATGACATCCCTGGCGATCTCGAGCTTTCGGAGCGTGTATCTGTTGAATATGGCTTGCACGGTCTTCGTTACCTCTCTTTCTCGTGGAGTTCCGGAAAAGGTGTGCCCTCAATGCCTGGACGGGGCCTCGAGGATATGGATGCACATGGCCGCTTCTTCCACGCCCAAGGCGCCCCCTCCGTTTTCCGCCATCCCGATCCTGGGGGCGGCGATCTGCCGCTTTCCGGCACGGCCTCTGAGCTGGGTGACGATCTCATGTATCTGTGCCAGGCCCGATGCACCTACCGGGTGCCCCCGGGAAATCAGGCCCCCGCTGGTATTTATGGGAATCCTTCCACTCAGGCTCGTGGCCCCGGATTCCGCCAGGATGCCTCCCTCTCCGGCAGGGCAGAAGCCGAGGTTCTCGGCCTGCCTCAGCTCGCCGTAGGCCGTGGCGTCGTGAACCTCTGCCATGCTGATGTCTTCCGGACCCAGGCCTGATTTCTCATAGGCGAGCCTGGACAGACGCTCGCCGATTTCAGGCTCGTCAAACCCGTAGGGCCTGTCCTTGCCCGTGCCGAGGATGGAAGCCCGGATACGCACGGCCTGCCTGCTGAGACCCAGCTTCTTGACCACGCTCTTGGAGCACACGATGGCCGAGGCGGCACCGTCACCCACCGGGGCACACATGGAACGGGTAATGGGCCAGCTCACGAGCCTGTCCTTGAGCACCTTTTCGACCGGGACCTCGAACCGGTACTGGGCATTGGGGTTGAGCGTGGAGTTGAAGTGGTTCTTGGAGGCGATAACGGCCAGCTGCTCTACCGTAGAGCCGAACTTCTTCATGTGCTGGCGTGCCGAGTACCCGTAGATGTCCATGAAAGGCGAGTGGTCACCAGCCGCGAGCGAGGCGATCTTCAGGACATTGGCGTAGCCCATGATTTCTCCCAGCCGGATGAAGACCGTAGCGGTATCCTTGAGCTCCTTGATCGCTTTCGAAAAGGATCTGTTCTTGGATTTGCTGGATCTTGGCGCATCCACGGGATATTTTTCCCGGAACCTGCGGATGTTCTCCCGGTCCTCCTCGGTCATGGCGAACCCGTCGAGTTTTTGGATGGTATTGATCAGGTCCTCGAAATCTACGCCCGTAAGGAATTGCGCGAAGTTCTCCCGGGTGTTCTTCCGGTAGAGCTTTTCCGCTCCCACGGCCATGGCGATGTCGTACAGGCCGCTGGCCACCGACATCCACGCGTGGTGCAGCGCGGTCGATCCGCCCGCGCAGGCGTTCTCGACATTGGTGATGGGGATGGTGTCGATGCCTATGGGCCTCAGGGCCACCTCGCCCCGGATACACGACTGTCCGAGCTCTCCCCATCCCGAGTTGGAGAAACAGGCAGCCTGGATGTCCTTCTTCTCCAGCCCGGCATCCTTCAGGCAGCCCATCACAGTCTGCCTGGTGAGTTCCTTGATGCTCTGGTTCAGGTACTTCTTGAACCGCAGCGTATCGACTCCGATTATGAACACATCCCGCATAAGGTGCGCCTCCTTCCCACTGGTGCTGCATCCCGGCCTGCCGGCGGCAGGCCGGGAAAATCGGTTTTCCCAGGTTCGGGGTCCCGGTCGGCTCGGCCGGCGTTTTCCGGGCCGACCGGGACACACCGAAAGCGGCACCAGGGGCATGGTGCGGCAGGCTGCAAGCACATTGACCCAATAAACGATCCCAGCCTGCCTGAACGAACGCGGTACAGAACCTGGTTCTCTGTTTTCGGTGCCGCTCTTGTTGACAAGCAATGTTAAATATAGCCTAATAAGATAGAATCATAATTATTAAAATATAAATTAACATACCCTAATCTATAATTTTGTCAACAGGTAATTGATCGTTTTTTTACTTTTATCGAAATGCTGCATTCCGGACATGCCTGCCGTGGGTTTCCCGGAGGCATACAGCGAGCCTTCCGGGGATGGACCGCGTGTTAAAGCACAGGAGGGTCTGACCGGCGACTCGTGCCCTGGCGTAGGCGGGATTCGTTTTTCTTTGACATCCCATACCCATCTCATACGCTTGTTCGCGGGTGCGGGCAGGATGCCATGGAGCAAAAGGGGCCTCTCGAGAGCGGGGTTTCTCATCGTCCACGGGTATCGGCGGGATGCGGTCGATCCGGTTGCAGGGGGGAAGACAGAGATTACTCCTCCGTATGCGCGGGCGGGTTACGCTATGAACGTGCAGCAGGCTGATGGACCTGGGTGAGGACGGGCGCTGATCCGATCATACCCGGGGGAGAAGGGAATGCCCGGGTGCAGCCGGGTCATGGAGAAACTGCCCGGCGGCAAAAAATCACTCAGCGGTCTTCCTTGAGCTCGAAAAGCAGGGTCACGGATTTCTCGTAGAGCTTATCGTGTATGAGCGAGTCGGCGGGAAAGAGGTTCTCCATGACGACGGTATGGCTCAGAGTCTCGTAGCCTTCCTTGGTGACCCGGATCGTATGGGAGGTTTTACCGTGATAGCGTGAATCCTTGACGAGGTAGCGGGTGCTTCCCCCCACCGGAGAAGCTATTACCTGCTTCTGCCCGGTGATTACCGGCGCTCCCTCCAGGGTCAGGGAACAGGGGGTTGTTCCCATGAGATCCTCGCCCACGTACACGTGGGCTCCCTGAGGCCGCGAATCTACCTGTACGTTCAGCCGGAGCCGGCAATAACCCCGGTACTCGCACCAGGGGGTCCAGTCCTCTTCCTGGACAGGTGCAGCACATCCGGCCGGGGCCAAGATCACGAGTACCAGAAAAGCAATTCTCAACATCATCGTTTTCCCTCTCCTGAGTTTGGGGGACACGCGAGGCACCTCGTTAAGGACAGAAAATGCAACATGTGCTCTGTATCTTAGAATTTAGATTAGAAGACGCTAGGGGAAAATCAACATCACCCCACGTGGAGAAAATGATCGTGGGAAGGCGCATCACTGTACCGTGATGTGGAGGAAAATCGGCCGGGCAGGCACTTATGAATGCAGTGTCGATGCAGGTCTGCGGCCTGCATGACTGAGGCGGTACGAATCGGTGAAGGCCTGGCCGCGGCGATATCCTCTTGCATCACCGATGTGGTGCTGCGGGTATGCCCTAAAAGCGGCCTGGATATGGGAGATCTCGGATCTGCCGAGAGCCTGGCCTTTACCCTGGAAGTGGGTCCGGGAGAGGCCCCCGCGCAAGGGCCTCTCCCGAACATGAGGAAGAAATTATGGTTCTTGCTCGATTTTCTTGTAATGGTCTTCAAGCCACCGCGGGCAGTGGGTTTTGCACCATGCCCTGGTGCACAAGCCCGTGGTCATGGCCTGGAAGGTGCCCGGGTTTCCGATCGTTCCCAGGTAGAGGTGCACGACGAAGAACGATCCGATTACGAGCGCGCTCAGCGCGTGGAGCGCATAAGACCAGCGCGCCACGGCTACCGGGAATGCCATGGGGTTCCACATGACCAGCCCGGTGAGCACGATGAGTGCCCCGAAGATGACTACGAACCAGAAGAAGAGCTTCTGGCCGGCATTGTACTTGTATACGGGCGGCAGTTTGTCGGTCTTCCAGAGGTACCCTCCGCCCTGCACGATCCACTTGGCGTCGTCGGGCTCGAAGGCGCAGTCCTTTTTCCACATCAGGTAGGCAGAGATGAGCGCGAATGCGAACGCCACGCCCGAGAAGATGTGCATCCATTTCAGCGCATAGAGGCCGCCCAGGAGGGCAGGTATGAAGTCCCATGACCGGAACATGAGCCCGAGACCCGTAAACAGGCAGAACAGGCAGCTCCCTGCGAGCAGCCAGTGTGAGATGCGCTCAATCGGGTCTGTCACTCGAACCATGGTTTGGGTATTGTCCGACATCTCACTCTCCTCCTTCCTTGTCTTCATGAACCTCGTGCGGACCCTTGATCAGGTAGTGCAGCGCGGCTAGTCCGGCCACGGCACCCATGCCGATGAGCGTGAAGGGCTTGAAGAGGTTCTTCCAGAGGATGACCGAGGCAGGAACCCGCGGGTTTTCAGGCAGCTTGTCGTATAC
>JBASVF010000055.1:0-4213 GCA_049275795.1 Desulfomonilia bacterium | reverse complement strand
CACTACCACCGAGGCCTGTACTGCAAGCCAGCTCTGGGTGAAAAGCATGGCAAGGACCGCCCCGAACGAGGCCCCGGCGAGCACCCCGAGGATCTTGGACGAGACGAGCGGGTTGGTGAACAGGGCCTGGTACGAGGCCCCCGAGGTGGAGAGCGCGGCGCCGACCAGGACCGCGGCGAGTATGCGGGGCAGCCTGATATCCAAGAGCACGTTCTGAAGGAGCGCTGCCTTCCCGGGGTCCATCAGTCCGGCCCCGAAAAGCCTGTACCCGAGAAATGCGGCCATGTCTCCCGGGCTCACCGGGTATTTCCCCAGAGCGAGGGAAATCCCGATAGCAGCCGCGAGGACGCACATGAGGAGAAAGAGGAAGAGGGCGCGCCTGTTCATCCGCCCAGCACCTCAAGCGCCTGCTCTTCGCTGAGCTCCACCCCGAGGAAGAGCCGGTAGAAATCCCGGGTCTCGCGGATCATGTCGGTTTTAAGGAGCCCCGGGTGGATCACCGTCACGAGCCACCTGGCACCGAGAAGCCGCATGAACGAGGGCGGACGGTCGAACCAGTTGAACGGGGCATGGGGGATCAGGAAGCACCTGCCTTCCCGCACCGCCTCGATCCCGGCCCACCGGGGATCGTTCCGGATCTTTTCGAAAAAGGGCCGCTCCTTGGCAAGAATGATCTCCGGGTCGTACAGGATGACCTTTTCCAAGGAGAGCTTTTCCCTGAAGTATCGCTCGGAGAGCTCTCCGGTGTGCACGTTTGCGCCCCCGCAGAGATCGATCAGCTCGGTGTGCATGGAACCGGCGCGCTCGGTATGCAGGCCGTCCGAGCCATCGGCATAATACACTCTCGGCCTTTTGCTTTCGGGAATCCCTTCCACGGACCTCCTCACCTGCTCGAGGGACTGCTGGGCATAGCCATACAAAAGAGCGGCCCTCTCCTGCCTGCCGAGAAGCTCGCCCATGAAGCGCAGGGCCTCGGGATAATCGTCAAGCCTCTCGATGCGTACGTTCACCCAGGGAATGCCCAGCTTTCTGAAGATTTCCTCGTAGTACCGGTTTATCTCCGCGAACGGGCTCACGGGGATGACTACCACATCGGGCCGGACCTTGAGGAGCATCTCCTGGTTGAGGTTCCTGCCCTGGCCCACCAGGCCGCCGATGACCGGCAGATCGTGGAGATCCTTTGCCGTGTACTTCCTCTCGGCGGCGGAAAGGGGGAAGTTCAGGCCTACGACGAGGCCCGGATCGAAGGCATAGACCAGGAAGGTTCCGGGCGGGGAAACGGAGAAAACCCGTTCGATCGTCTCGGGCACCGCTACGTCCCGACCGGTCATGTCCCTGATTTCCCGGGCCAGGGCGGGCGATACGCATTCGATGACAAGGACGAGGAACAGGACGAGGAACCCTGCGGCGCAGGCCGGCCCCCGATTCCTCCCTGCCCTGCTTACGCTACCCGGACGTGACCCGGGACCGCATGCTTTCTCCTCCTGGGCGCCAGGCCTGACGTGTGCTCCCCGGCATCCCGGAAAGGCTGAGGTCTTGCAGCACATCCCCGGCCGGGCCGGTACCGGTAAACCATGTCTCCTCGAACATTCAGCCCTGCAACCCCGCCGGCCCGAGCCTTTTCCCATGACAGCCATCTCCCCGCCTGCCGTGTTGAGCACACCATCCAGAGCTTTTTGTGTTATCATTAACATAATTCAATCCGATATGCCAGCACTTTCCAGGGCCTTGAGGGCGGCATCATAGGGGAGCAGCACGCAGCGGTGCCTGCTCTTCCTGGGGCGCACAGCGGCAAAGACGAGGAGTTCCCGGGGGACCTCCTGTTCGTGGCCGGAGGATTTCAGGAACCGCTCCAGGGTGTCTCGCAGGTCTCTGAGCCGTGCGAGATCGAGCCCGGCTGCAAGGGAGGCGAGCACGGCGCAGGAGGCCTTGCTCAGCAGGCACCCCCGCACCTGGTATGCAAGCCGGGCGATCCCGGGCCCGTCCATCTTGAGCTGGACCGTTACGCGGTCGCCGCAGAGGGCGTTCGTCGCCGTTGCCTGGAAGTCCGGGTTCTCCATGCTCTCCTGGCTGCCGGCCGATTCCGCCAGCTTGATGATGGGGTCGTCGTACAGGGTTGTGCTCATGGGTTCATCGTTTCCTTTCATGTCCGGGCTTGAAAAAGCCCGCAAGGCAGGCGGCAAAGCGTCATCCCAGCAGGCTCAGGCAGTGCTCTATTCCTTCGATAAAGGCCTCGATGTCTTGCCTGCTGCTGTAGGCCGCAAGGCTGGCACGGGTCGTGCCCTCGAGGCCGTAGAGATCGTGCAGCGGCTTGGCGCAGTGGTGTCCTCCCCGAAGCGCCACGCCGTGGTGATCGCTCATGACCTGGCAGAGGTCATGGGGGTGGATCCCCTGGACCGCGAATGACACCAGCGGCAGGCGCTTCTCTCCGCGGGCCGGCCCCAGGACCCTGATCCTTCCCCGGCCCCGGTCGATCCGCTCGAGCCCGTCCATCAAAAGGTCGATGAGCCCCTCTAGGTGCCGGTGCATGCCGTCGAGGTCCTGCGCCTGGAGCCACCTGAGCGCGGCCGCCAGGCCCACGGCCTGGGTGATGGGCGGGGTCCCGGCCTCGAAGCCGTGCGGCGCTGGCAGGAACACGCTTTCCTCCAGGGTGACGTCCTCGATCATCTCCCCGCCGCCGAAGACCGGCTCGAGGTTCTCAAGAAGCCCGCTTCGCCCCCACAGGACGCCTATCCCGCTGGGGCCGTAGACCTTGTGTCCGGAAAACACGTAGAAATCCGCGCCGAGCTCCTGCACGCCGATGGGACCTTGCGCGGCCGCCTGGGCGCCGTCGAGCACCAGGTACGCCCTCTTCTCGTGGACCAGCGCGGATACCGCAGCCGCGTCCGTGATCGCGCCCGTGACGTTGGAGCCGTGCGTGATCGAGACCAGCCTCGTTCTCGGGGTGACGAGTCGCTCCAGGCTCTTCAAGTCGATGCAGCCCGTGGGAGTGACCGGGAGAAACTTCACGGTCACCCCTTTTCGCCTGGCGAGCATCTGCCAGGGGACGAGGTTACTGTGGTGCTCGAGCACGGAAAGCAGGATCTCGTCGCCCGGCGCCATCTGTTGCCCGAGGCTATGGGCCAGGATATTGATCCCGGCCGTGGCCCCGCTCGTGAAGATCACCTCCCCCGGCCCGGCCGCCCCCAGGTAGCGGGCGGCCGTCTCGCGCGCGTCCTCGTACGCCTCGTCCGCCTCTTCGGAAAGCAGGTGCACGCCCCGCTTCACGTTCGCCCTGCTGGTGCTGTCGTACGCAGCCACCGCATCGATCACGCACCGGGGCACCTGCGAGGTGGCCGCGCTGTCGAGGTAGTGAAGCGGCCGGTTCCCCACCCTGCGCCCCAGGATGGGAAACTCCATCGCCACCTTGTCAGCGTCAAAGCCGGACCGGCGATCTTCCACCCTCATTTGCAGCACCCCCTGATCCCGGCCCCGGGATCGTCGGATTCCCACCGGGCACCCGACCAGCCTTCGCCCAGGCGCCTGACCGAGGTGATCTCGGCCATGATCGACAGGGCGATCTCCTGGGGGCTCACGGCGCCGATGTTGAGACCCACGGGTCCATGGACCCGGGCGAGCTGCTCCTCGGAGAACCCCGCCAGCCTAAAGCGCTCCAGCCTGGCCGCATGGGTCTTCCGGCTGCCCAGCGCCCCGATGTAGAACACGTTCGATGCAAGCGCAACCTCCAGGGCCGGATCATCGAGCTTGGGGTCGTGGGTTAGGGTGACCACGGCCGTGCGGGAATGGAGCCCAATGCGCCTCATGGCCTCGTCAGGCCATTCCGCCAGGACCTCGACCCCGGGGAACCGCACGGTGTCGGCAAAGGCTTCGCGGGGATCTATGATCGTGACCTGGTACCCGGCTTCTGCGCCGAAGCGCGCCAGGGACTGGGCGATGTGCACCGCACCCACGATCAGCAGCCTTGGCGAGGGCTGAAAACAGTGCAGACAGAGCTCGCGGCCCTCCTCCTGCGCCGTGGTGCTGCGCTCGCTTTTCCTTACACGCTCGAGCAGGTGCTGCAGGCCGGCAGCGGGGGACTCCGGCGCGGGCGGCTCGTCCAGCGGAACGAGGATCTTGCTCCCGCTCTCGAGGTCCGTGATCAGGCAGGCAGGCCGGTGAGCCGCTTGCAGGCCTGCGAGCTCCTCGAGCGTGGAAAGCCAGCTCACCTTCTCCA
>JBASVF010000054.1:0-1995 GCA_049275795.1 Desulfomonilia bacterium | reverse complement strand
TGAGCATCTCGTTTATGAGCTGCTCCATGGCGAACATGCCGTATTTGGTCGATGCCGAGAAAAACATCTCCTCGGACCTCACATCCCCGGGAAGCATGAAGTGGTTCATTCCCGCAATCCCGGTTTTCGTATCCCTGATGCACACGGAGATGCACGACCCCAGCACGGTGGCGATGATCTCCCCCGAGCTCACATGGAACTCCCCGGGGTAGATGATCACCATGTTGCGGCCGAATTTCTGGCTGAAGCGTTTGAGCATGCTATACCTTCTGGTAGATCGTGTGCTTGAGATACCGGAACTTGTCCTTCATGTGCATGAGTGATTCCGAATGCCCGACGAACATGTAGCCGCCGTCCTTGAGATGCCTGTGGAACTTGTTCAGGAGTTCCTCCTTGGTCTTGGAGTCGAAATAGATGATGACATTGCGGCAGAAGATGATGTCGAAGGGCCTCTTCATCGGGAAGGTCACGTCCATGAGGTTGAGCCTACGGAAGGCCACCATGGATTTAAGCCCCGGCTTCACCTCGTAGCTGTCTGCCTTGCGGGAGAAGTATTTCACGAGGTACTCCCTGGGCACCGGCGAGACCGCCTGGGTCGTATAAACACCTGCAACCGCCTTGCCGAGCATCTCGGTGTCGAGGTCGGTGGCGAGGATCTTGATGTCCCACCCGCGCTCCGCCTTGAACGCCTTGGAGGTGACCATGGCAAGGGTGTAGGGTTCCTCTCCCGAGGAACATCCGGCCGACCATATCCTGAGCCTTCTGACCCCGGTTTTCCTGCCCTGTTCTATCATCTGGGGATAGAGTTGCTGCAGGAGAAAATCGAAGTGCTGCCTCTCGCGAAAGAAATCGGTCTTGTTCGTGGTGACCCGATTGATCAGGTTCACGATCTCATTATCTGCATCCGGGCTTTCGTTGAGGTAGCGGTAGTAATCGGTGAAGGAGGACAGGTTCAGTGCCCTGAGCCTCTTGGAGAGCCGGGCGACAATGAGCTTGCGCTTCTTGTCGGACATGTTGATGCCGGTCTCCCGGTAGATGATCTCCCTGAAGAGCTGAAATTCCTTGTCGGTGAGATCGAGACTCTGAATCAGCAACGCTACACCCCGTCCACGAGGTCCAGTTCGTCGTCAGAAAGGAGCTTGTTCACATCCAGGAGGATGATGAATTTCTTGTCTTTGACCCCCATTCCCTGGATGAACGCCGTGCTCACCCCGGTAGAGAAGCTCGGTCTCGGCTTGATGTCCTCCCGGTCGAGGGTGATGACGTCACTCACCGCGTCGACGACCAGCCCCATGATCCTGCCTGCCACGTCGAGGATCATGATAACTGTGAACTGATCGTATTCCTTTGTTTCCATGGAAAAACGCTCTCTCAAGTCGATCACCGGGACCACGATGCCCCGCAGGTTGAGCACGCCCTTGATGAAGCTGGGAACATTCGGTATGGCGGTACACTCCTGATAGGCGATGATCTCATTGAGCTTCAGGATGGAGATGCCGTAGGTCTCGCCCCCCAAAAGAAAGGTGACATACTGGGAAGAGAGCGATTTCGATTCCGCTGTCGGGGTTGCCATGAGATTCTTCCTCCTCTAGAATTCCTCGAAGTCGTCTGATATGGGGTATCCGCGACCGGAAGGCGGCACGGCGCCGGGCCCTGCAAGCTGTGCGTGATGCCCGGTCCTATCCGCTGTTCTCGCCGGTTTCCCGTTCGAGGGCGAATCCATGCCCGAGACCCTGAATCGGGCGACTGTATCCGCGAGTTCGCGCGCCTCGTTGTTCAGGTGATCGGAGGTGCTTGCCAGCTCTTCCACGATCACAGCGTTCTGCTGCGTGGTATTGTCAATCTGGGCTATGGCACGGTTGAGCTCGTCGATCCCGCTCGCCTGTTCGGACGACGCAGCCGCCATCTCCTCCATGGTCTGGGAGAGATCCTGGATATAGGAGATGATGCGCTCGAGGTACTCCTTCGATTTCTTCACCATCTCGTCGCCCGCGC
>JBASVF010000053.1:0-21463 GCA_049275795.1 Desulfomonilia bacterium | reverse complement strand
AGGCGATCGCCCCGTACATCGCACGGGCGGAGGTGCTCTCCCGCGGCGGACAGTGGGAGGCCGCGGCCAGGGATGCCTACACGGCCATCACGCTGGGTTCCATCGACACCCGGCCTTTCATCACCGGCTGTCAGGCATCGATTGCGCTGGGCGACTTCGAGGCCCTGGGCCAGTACGCAGCCGGCGGCACTGAAATCGACCCCGGCAACCCGGAATTCCACCGCTTCGCGGGCAGGTCCTTCCGCGAGAAGGGAGAGCTCGACCGGGCGCTCGAGGCCTACGATCAGGCGGTGAAGCTCGCCCCCCGGGATGCGGGGGTCCTGCTCGACAGGGCAATGACCTGTATCATGCTTGGCAGGTACCGCCAAGCGGCCGACGACTGCACCGCGTCGCTCACGGCCAAGCTATCGAGCACGGCATACGCGCTGCGCGCCTTCGCTCGCCTGAAGGAGGGCTCGCTCGATGCCGCACTCGAAGACAGCACCAATGCGCTCACCCTCGAGCCCGACGAGGTCACGGCCCTCCTCGTGAGGGCGAACATCAGTCTCCTCAAGGGCAGGACCGAAGACGCCCTTTCCGACAGCCGCAAAGGCTTGAAGCTCGATCCCGGTCAGCCCTGGGCCTATGTCACCTACGGGTCCGCGCTGGCCGGAAACGGCCGCCTGGAGGAAGGGCTCGCGGTGCTCGACCAGGCCCTGGAGATGGCACCCGGGGACTCAGAGGCGCTCCTTGCCCGGGGCAGGTGCCTCGCAGGCTTAAGCCGCACTCACGACGCGGCAAAGGATTTCAGAAAGGCTGCGGCCGATCCTCTCTTCAAGAAGGCCGCCATGGAAGAGCTCGGGAAGCTCAGGGCGCACTAGAGGCGCCCCGAGCGGCCCGTGAAAGGAGAATGCGTTATGACATGTACCCGCCCTGCAGCAGTCATCGTGGCCGTGCTCTTCATCGCGGCTCCGTCCGCAGCCTTAGCCGAGAGCGCGATCGGACAGCTCGAAACCCTCACCAACCAGACGATCGACCGCTCCATCCCGCAGCCGACCTACTACCCCAGCCGACCGTCCACCTATGTAAAGAAGATCACGCCTCCCAAGGCAAGGCCCACGGTCAGTCGGCCCTCCTCATCGGACATGGCCGCCATGAACGCCCTTTCCACCGGGCTCATGGTCCTGAGTATCCTCAACGCCATGGATACCGCGGATGCGGCCGAGGCCGAGGCGGCACGGGCAATGGCCGAGGCCGAGCGGCAGAGGCTTGCAGAGGAGCAGCGCCAACAGCGGATCATCTCCGCAGACCGCCTGCGCACGTTCTGGGACGGCAGAGACCGCGAGATGGCCCAGAGCCTGGACGACGTGTTCAGCGTGCCCGGCCAAGGCCAGGGCACGGCCTTCTTCGGCTCGCCGGCCAACCCGGCCGTGATACCGTCTGACCCGGGCACAGGCCATGTCGAGGGTGTGACGCTCGAGACGGGCTTGGATACCGCAACGGCCCCGATCCTGGGAACCGGCGCCCCCGAGGTGGTGAGGCCGAGCATGGTGCGGGCTCCGGAGCCCCTCGCCTGTGAGACCTCACCCCTGCAGGAGGGCATCATGGAGTCGGGCCAGGACCATGCGCGCGTGGTGGCTCGCGATACGGTCAAGAAAATCGCGAAGAAGGTGCTCAAAAGCATGCTTCCCTCCCATGCACGCAACATCGAGCTCATGGCCGGGTACACGGAGAGGATGGAGGATTTCACGGGCAATCTCTTCGGAACCCTCGAACCTCAGCGCCTGGTCGGCACGCTGAAAAACGGCGGCCCCGGCGACTACCAAGCTATCATGAACGAACTCGACGGGGCGGCGATGCAGGGGACCGAGCTGGGGCTGGGGGACAACCCGTTCTCCAACACCATGCTCGAGACCGGCTTCAAGCTGCTCAAAGGGCACTACAAATCTGCAGACGCAACCGAGGTAGTCAAAAGCGAGTGGAAGGGCTTTGTCAGCGATCAGCTCCAGGAGCGCTTGACCAGTGGCTGGATGTAGCGGTGCCTAAGGCATCCCGGTGTCACTTGGTGAGCGACACCGAGATGCCGCCCGTCCTTCCGAGCACCTGGATGCTCACGTCGTGGCGGTGCCTCTTCGCGGCGAAGTCTATGGTCCCTTGGCCCACGGCGAGGTTGCAGATCTTCACGCTTTCCAGGAACTCCGGCAGGTAGGGCCTGGTGAAATGCACCTCGCGGGACGACGCGCGGACGGTGAGCCCCAGGCACGACCTGAGCAGGGAAAAGACGCTCGCCGCCGCCCAGGCCTGGGGAGAGCAGGCCACGGGGTAGAAGGTCGGCCCCTGGTTGGGCCGGCGCTCGAAGCCGCAGAAGAGCTCGGGTATCCGGCCGAGCTCGAAGAAGCGGCTCATGGAAAAGAGGGCCTCGAGGATGCGTCCGGCCTCCTCCTTCCATCCGTAGCGCGCCATGCCCTCGGCGATCAGCGCATTGTCGTGGGGCCAGATCGATCCGTTGTGGTAGGACATGGGGTTGTAGCGCGCCTGGCCAACGGCAAGGGTCCTCACCCCCCACCCGCTGAAAAATGAGCCGTCCATGAGTTCCCTGGTAACGATCCGGGCCCTATCCGGCGAGGTGATACCGGCAAAGAGGCAGTGTCCCATGTTCGAGACCCTCACCCGGCAGGGCCTCTTGTCGCGATCGAGGGCGGGAACGTAGCCCGGAAGTTCGTCGTCCCAGAATGCCTTCTCGAAGCGGCGCTTGAGGTCCGCGGCCTGATCGAGGAGGTCCGACGCGATCCTCTCCAGGCCCAGCTGCTGCGCGATGAACGACGCCAGCTTCCTGGCCGCGAACACGTAGGCCTGGACCTCGCAGGCGGCCACCGGGGGTTCGGCCAGGCTGCCGTCGGCGTGGAAGGTCGAGTCGAAGGAGTCCTTCCACACCTGGTTCCTTAAGCCCCGATCGCTCTTGCTGGCATATTCCACGAATCCGTCTCTGTCCATGTCGCCGTAGTCGTCGATCCATTCCAGGGCCTTCCTGACCGGGGGCCAGAGCATCTCGGCGAACTCCCGGTCCCCGGTGCGCATCAGGTAGGCGCCGGCGAGCATGACGAAAAACGGCGTGGCGTCCGCGCTGCCGTAGTACCGCGAGAAGGGCAGCTCACCCGTGTTGGTCATCTCTCCCATGCGCTTCTCGTGGAGGATCTTGCCCGGCTCGGCGTCCTGCTCCTCGATCACCTCGCTCGCCTGGTTCTCGGCCAGGTACTTCAACACGTCCCGGGCGATGTCCGGGTTGAACCACAGGGTCTCCCAGGCCGTGATCAGGCCGTCACGGCCGAAGGGGGTGGAGAACCAGGGAATGCCCGCATCCGGATAGAGCATCCCTCCGTCCACCTCGCTCATCAGCATACGCAGGTCGGAGACCGCCCGGTCGACCAGGGTGTTGAATTCCTCGTTCGAGGTTCTGATGGAGCTCTCACGGCCCCTGGCCGAGCTTAAGTGCCGGGCCGAGGATCGGTACGCCTCGAGATAGGAGCCTGCCCGGGCACGGAGCTCTTCGCGCTCCTCGATGCACGAGACCACCACCTCGAATTCAACCTCCTCGTTGCGGTCCAGGAGCAGCAGGTACGCCGCCCGGTCCGCCTGCAGGGTCTCGGGCTTCAGCGAAAGCTCGATCCGGGTGCGCCGGGTGATCCCGTCAAGGCCCAGGTAAGGCAGCTCCAGGAAGTCCGGGCCGATGACCGGCTCCTGCGTTTGGCCGCGAGAGCGTCTCCTCATCCCGCGCACCTCGAAGATGTCGGCAAAATCGGCGGCAAAGGCCAGGGATGCGGTCAGTGACAGGGCTTCCAGGCCGAAGTTCCTGATCCGGTACTTCTCGTAACACCGGCCTTCCCAGATGAACTTCGATCTGAACACGTGCAGGGCGCCCCGCTGAATCTGCTTCTCCACGCTCAGGATCAGGTCTGGGTTGGTGAGGTCCACGGTGAAGAGGTGGTTGTCCCGGGTGATGTCCGAGCTCAACAGGAGCGGCCTTCTTCCCTCGATGAAGAACTGTTGCCGCGAGAGGTAGCGGGTGCCGTTGTGGAAGAGGCCCTGGTTGCTGAAGATCCGCGCCTGGATGTCCCCGTGCGTATCGAAGACCCCGAAGGTGTTCGAGTGCTTGACGACCCGGTTCTGCTCCACCGCCAGCGCGGTGGTTGCCAGGACGTAATGCTCTCCCGAGATGTCGATGATCTCCTCGGCCATGAGGGCCCCCTTCTCTTAAAAAGCCTTTTCCCCGGGATCATCCTGCGGCCCGGCCGATGAAGATCGGCCTCTCGTTCTCGAGATGCATGACGTGGAGCATGAGCAGCAGGTAGTCCCGCACATGGCGGGTGATGAGAAAGTTGTATCTCACGTGCTCCCTCCCCCGTGCCCCCATGGCCGCCCCGATGTCCGGATGACTCAGCAGGTAGCGTATCCGGTAGGCCGCGCCCTCGGGAGAGTTCACCAGGAACCCGGTCTCGCCGTTGATGATCTGTGCCGGGATCCCCCCCACCGCACCACCGATGACGGGCTTGCCCTTCCACATGCCCTCGGTGACCGTGAGGCCGAACCCCTCCCGGATGGACTTCTGCACGATGATGTCCGAGGCGCGCTGCAGGGCGTTGACCTCGAGGTCCGAGGGCTCGAAGAGCACGAAGATGTCCGGGTCACCGGCCGCAGCCTCCTCGACCTCGGCCTGGACCGCGGGCCCTTCCGGATCGTCGGTCGCCGATCCGCCGGCAAGGACCAGCTGGCAGTCGAAGTGCCTGCGGACCTGGCGAAAGGCCTCGATCACCCCGAGCGGGTCCTTGAAGCGGTCGAACCGCGAGACCTGTACGATCAGCGGCCTCGTCATATCGATGCCAAATCCCTCCACAACCCGGGCGATCTCATCGTCAGAGAGTTCGCGGTTCTTCTCGGTCAGGGGATCGATGGAGGGGCTGATGAGCACCTTGGGGATGGTGAGGTCCTTCTGCGCGAAGTGCGGGATGTGAAACACGGCCATGGCATACCGGTTGACCGCCGGCCGGAGAAAGCGCCAGACCGGAGGCATGGGCCGAGAGAGGTCGATGTGGCACCGCCAGACCATGGACCGGCGCCTGTGGGGAAAATGCTCGATCAGGAAGGCGGGCTGCGGATCGTGGACCACTACCACGTCGGCATCCAGGCTCAGCTTTTCCGCGTTGCGCGCCAGGTGGGCCCGGTACATTTCCTTGTCGCAGCACGAGAGGTCGACGTCGCAGCTCTGGAGGGCGTTGTGCATGCACTTAGTGATCTCGAAGAACTCGCGGGTGCCGTCGATCACGTCCCACCGGGTAGGGATGCCCAGCGCGGAGGTCCAGGGATTGAGGCTCCTCAAGATCTCGGCCACGCCCCCGCCGCTCCGGGTGGAGCTTAAGTGCTGGAGGGTGCGACCCTTGAGGGCGCCGGCGAGCACTTCGATCTCGGAAAGGATGGCGTCAGGGGCGATACCCCGGTAGCTCTCTATCATCGTCACGCCCGTCCAGGCATGGGTGTGAGCACTCCCGCCCGATGAGGTCGAGCAGGAAGTCATGGTTTTCCCTGAGGCTCTTGAGGTACGGGTCGAATGAGTCCAGCATGCAGGCCAGCCTCGAGTACCCGAGCCGCCTGAACCACACCGAGAAATCGTTCATGGCCGGTCCCGGCGCGAGCCGTGGTGCGATGAAGAGGTGGTAGCCCACCACGTCGCTGTCCACGGACCTGAGGATATTGAGGAACTCATCCGGGTCACGGGCCTTGAGCCCTGTGCTCAGCACCGCCAGGCGCGGCCTGCAGAAGACGAACGCGTTCTCATCCGAGGTGTGCCGCTCGGAGCTCGTCTCCTGGAGGTGCTGCGCCAGGATGGTACAGATCTCCCGTCGCACCAGCTCGAGGTCGGAGCCTCGCGCCAGGCTCAGGTTCGCGAGCTTCTCCGCCACCGCGTCCTCGGCCAGGTAGGTATGGACCCAGGACGAGAAGTCGTTGGGATACTCCGGTATGGTATAGGGATCTCGGAAGAAGTGCTGGTGGAGGTGAAAGAACAGGGACCAGAGCGGGGCGATGGTCATCTCCATGAGCAGCCTGCTCAGGCAGGTCGCCTTCTGGCTGGTCACCTCGGCCAGGTACACGGCCTTGCGAAACTCGAAGGGCGCTCGATCGTCCATTCTATCCATCCATCACCTGGGCCGCGAGACACACCCGGCCTCGACCGCGGGCCTAGTGCACCGCACCGGCCGGCTCGGCCCTGCGGCCTTCACGGGCGTTTCCGATGCCTTTCTCGATGACCGCCCGGTACACCTTCTCGTACCCATCCGCCATTGCCGAAGCCGAGAAGCGGCTGCGTGCATGCAGGAGGCAGCGCTTCCGGTCGATGCCGGGGATCTTTCCGACCGCCTCGGCCATGCCGGCAGCATCGGTTACGATGAAGCCCGTGATCCCTTCGTCCACGACCTCGGGGACCGACCCGCATCCACGAGCGATCACCGGGGTGCCCAGGGCCATTGCTTCTACCATGACCAGGCCAAAGGGTTCGGGCCAGTCGATGGGGAAGAGCAGCGCCATGGCGTTGCCGAGCAGGCCGGTCCGCTCGCTCTCATGAATCTCACCCAGGTATTCGACGAGAGGGTGCCCAAGCAGAGGCCTGATCTTACGCCTGAAAAAGTCCCGGTCCGCCCGGTCAACCTTGCCGGCCATCTTGAGCGGAATGCCGGTCCTCACCGCAACCTCCACCGCGACCTCCGGGTGCTTTTCCGGGGACATCCTGGAGAGGTAGACCAGGTAACAGCCCTCACCCGGGCAGAGATGAAAGCACGACTCGGGAAGACCGTGGTAGACCGTGCCGACCCAGTCCAGCCCCATGTGCGCGAGGGGAGCCCGCTGGCGGTCGCTGACAGACACGAGGTGCATCTCCGGGAACGCATCCAGCAGCCCCGGCCAGTGGGCCAGGTCCATCCGGCCGTGCAGCGTGTGCACGCAGGGGACCGGACAGGCCCGTGCAAAGGGAAAGGCCAGGTAGTCCACGTGGCTGTGGATGATGTCGAACTCCTCGGCCAGATGAAAGGCGCGTGCAAGGCATGCAATGTGGAAGGCCGCGGGGTCGGGTTGGCCTGGATCGAGCCTGAGCGAGCGCGGCACCACCCCGCAGAGCCTGCCCGCGGTCCGGGAATCCCCGCTGGCGAAGAGCGTGACCTCGTGCCCCCTGCGGACGAGCTCTTCGGTCAGGTAGGAGACGACCCGTTCGGCACCGCCGTAGAGCACCGGGGGAACCGGCTCGAAGAGGGGGGCCACCTGGGCTATCCTCATGAGGGCGAGACCTCCTTTCAAAGAGTAGGATAGGTTGGGGTCAGGCGGTTCTCAAGCAGACCGGGCGCATCTCTGGGTGTCGTGTCGAAGGCCCTTGTCAACGGTGGAAGGGCCTGCCGCCTGGCCCGGGTTTGCCTGTCGATGCCAGCTAGGAGCGCGAGGCTCTCGACCGGAGATATGTTACGAGCGCTATCAGGACCAGGATCAGGACAGCCAGCACGTTCATGATCCAGGTCTCGCCCGGCCCGACCCCGGAGAAACCGAGAGCCGAGGCCACAACCAGCAGGGCGAGCAGCAGTACCGCCCAGGCGATGAACGCGAGGATGCCTTCAGGTATGCGCACGGTCTTTATCCCACCCGCCGGTCGATCACGGCCCGACCCCTGTGCCGGAAGCCGGAGGGCCTTCAGCCCGTGATCCGGTGCGCGGCCTTTCGCGCGAGCACGAAGAGCACGACCGCGATAGCGATGAAGAGCGCGAAGAAGATGAATGCCAGCCAGGCGAACACGCCCGCAAGGCCGCTGAAGCCAAGGATCGCGGCGAGAGCCGCCAGGATGAGGAACAGGAACGCCCAGGAAATGATGGCTACCCTCCCCTGCCGCCGGGCGGACGCCTCGTCCGGTAAAGCCATGCACAGGCGCACAGGGTACTTACATGCCTTCCGAGGCCCGTGCCCGCGGCAATGACGTGGTCTACAGGATATAGTAACGCCTGCCCCGGAGATTTCCCATCCCGCTGCAATGCACCGGGTGCATCGGGGGATAGGCGTCATGTACCCTGCAAAGGAGGAAGTTCGGCGGCGAGGATTAACGAGTCATAGCAGCCGATCACGGACCATGGTTCTTCCATGATGCGCGCTCAAGGTTGCCAGAATTCCTATGAGGCTGCATTTCTTCTGAAGCTCCCCGGCAGGAACGACCCGCCCCGGAGATCATCCGGCAAAAGCGGACATACCGTGCACGGCTCCACCCGCAGCAGGTCTCCGGATATGGCCGGCGGCCGGTCATGCCCGGGGCCTCGGAGAAAAGCCTCCCCGAACTATCCGGCCGCCATCTCAGATCAGCAAGGCCACGAGTCCTGCCGCCACCAGGGCAACCGAGGTGTTGAGCGCTACCGAGAACAGGGCGACTTTTGCACCCCCCTCCTTCCACAGCGTGGTGATGGTGGCCACGCAGGGGATGTAGAGCACGGTGAAGACTACGAGCACCAGGATCTGCCCGGCAGAGAGCGCCAGGGAAACGTCCGTTACGCCCAGCGCCTGGTTGAGCATGATCAGCGTGAGCTCCTTGCGGAAGATGCCCAGGAACAGGGTGATCCCCAAATCCGAGGGCAATCTCAGAACCAGCTCGGTGATGGGGGAGAGAAACCGGTTGATTACGTCGTCGATGCCCACGACCGCGAAGACGGCCAGAGCGATGCTCGATATCGCGATCACCGGCCAGGCGAAGAGCAGGAACTCCAGGATCCGCGCCCAGACCTTGCGGAAGACGATATAGGGGTAGGGTCTCCTCAGGGGCGGGACGTCCATGATGACCCCGGGCGAGAGATCTGCGCTGAAGCGCGAGAGTGCCGTCGATACGCCCAGGGCAACAGCGATGTTGCCCAGGTAGATGAGCGTCGCCCAGGAAGCTCCCAGGTACTTGCCCACCAGCGCCAGGATGACCACGGTCCTGGCCGAGCAGGCGATAAAGGGCACCATGAGCATAGTAATGAGACGGTCGCGCTCGTGCTCGAGGTTGCGCGCCGCCATGATTGCCGGGACGTTGCACCCGTAGCCCATGATGATGGGCATGACCGATTTGCCGTGCAGCCCGAAGCGGTGCAGCAGGCCGTCTGCCATGAAAGCGACGCGCGGCAGCAGCCCGGTGTCCTCTAGCAGGGAGAGAACCACCAGCAGGGGCACCAGGTAGGGCAGTACGATGCCCACGCCCGCGGTGAAGCCGTCGTACACGCCCGAGACCAGCACGGCGGAATAACCGCTCACATGGCTGTTCAGGTACGTCCCGAAGGCATCGAGGGGCCCCTCCAGGAGCCCGGCGATCAGGTTGCCGATCCAGAACGAGACCGCGAACATGCCGAAGAACATGCCCACGGTTGCCGTCAGCCCGCCCACGGGGTTGATGAGGAACCGGTCGATTTTTTCCCCCAGGCTCATCGTGGAGCGCGACCGCACCACGGCGACCTCCTCGAAGAGGTCGAGCACCACCGCGTGACGGTGCGAGGCGAACACCCCGGATTCCGGCCAGTGGTGAATCTCGGCCAGGGAGCGCCTGCACTCGATCACGTAATCCAGGAAGGCGCGGTCCTCCTCCCCCACGATCCGCTCGAACTCTTCGTCCATCTCAAGCAGCCGGATCACCACGAAACGCTCGTCCACCGCCAGGCGCCGCCTCACCGCGTCGGGGTAACGGGCCATGATCCCGGCGATGCACTCCTCCACGTCCCGGTCGTACACGGGTGCCACCCGCTTGAAGCCCTCCCGCGCCACCCGGATGGCCGCCTCGAAGAGCTCGTGCACCCCGCTTCCCTGCACGGCCACCAGAGGGTAGGCCTCCACCCCGGTCAGAACGGTGAGCTTCGGGATGTCGATCTCGATGCCCTTCTTCTGGGCCTCGTCGAACATGTTGAGCGCCATGACCATGGGCACGTTCATCTCCAGGAGCTGGATCGTGAGTTCCAGCGACCTGGCAAGGAGGGAGGTATCGACCACGTTGATGATCACGTCCACCCGGCCCGAGAGCAGGTACTCCCTGGCCACCCGCTCGGCCACGTCGTGGGCCGAGATGGAGTAGGTTCCGGGCAGGTCGATGAGCCTGACCGTCTGTCCGCCGATATAGACCTCGGTTTCGGCATAGGTCACCGTGGTGCCCGAGAAATTGCCGGTATTGACCTTGAAGCCGGCCACGGCGTTGAACAGCGTCGACTTTCCGCAGTTCGGCTGCCCCGCCAGGGCGACCACGATCTCGCGGCTATCCCTGTTCATCGATGATCTCTACATGCGAGGCCACACCCCGGCCGATCATCACCCTGGCCCCGGACGAGAGGTCCTCGACGAGCAGGGGACCGTGAAACGGTGCAGCCTGAACCACCTTGATCTTCTTGCCTTCATAGAGACCGAGCCCCGACATGCGGGCCAGGATGCCCTTCCCGCCGGAGATCCGGTTTATGACACCGACATCGCCCAGCTTCAGTTCCAAGAGAGTCAAACCGCACTCCTTTCTTTCTTCTTACATACCGGGCAGGAAGCCCCTGCCGGACTCCTGACCCGGGTCTCGTGGATGCAACATGGCTTTTGCCCGGCAGTCGGGCAGGGTTGTGCGCCTGCATCATCGCGTCTCTTCGCCGTCTCTCCTGCTCCGGCACTCGGGGCACAGACCGACCAGCTCGAGATAATGACGCTCCAGGGTAAACCCATGCTCCTTGGCCACGGCCTCCTGCAGGACGTCGATAGCCGGGTAGCTGAACTCCACCTTTGTGCCGCACTGCATGCAGATGAGATGGTCGTGATGCGTCCTTCCCCAGATGTGCTCGTACCAGGCCCCTCCGGAACGCGCGTCCTCCTGCGCGCTCGCCCTGCGGATGATCCCCGCCTCCACGAACAGCGAGAGATTGCGGTAGATCGTTACCAGGGAGAGGCGGCGATGCTGGGTTTTGAGGAGCTTCAACAGGTGGTCTGCCTGGAAGTGGCCCTTATTATCGCAAACTGTTTTCAATAATGCCAGTCGCTCTTTCGTGAGCCGGCCACCGTGTTCATTCAGAACAGCCCTAAGTCTATCGAAACAATAACCCTCCTCAGCGCAGAGAGAACACTGAGGTTTCAAGTAATCCTGTTGCATGTTATTTTCATTAGCAGGACTCCTTGGCGATGTCAAGTATCTAGGAAAGACCGGTTCACAAACCCCGTATCCGGGCGTATACTCCCGGCTCCAAGGAGGCCTTTCCATGACCGCAGCGGACAGGAGACTATCGCGGGAGCGTCGCACCCTGGAGATCATGATCCGGATCTTCTGCCGCGGTGTGCATGGAAGCAGACCCGGGCTCTGCACGGAATGCAGCGCCTTGCGCGACTACGCCCTCGACAGGCTGAGGCGCTGCCCCTACGGCGGCGGCAAACCGGCGTGCTCGCACTGCACCACCCACTGTTACAAGAAGGACATGCGCGCCCGGATCCAGGAGGTGATGCGCTACTCGGGCCCACGGATGCTCACCCGTCACCCCTGCCTCTCCCTAAGGCACCTGCTCGACCTCAAGAAGAGCCCGGAAGTCAAGGCTCCCGGCAAGTAAGGCTCGGGCCCGGATGCACTGCCTGCAGCGATCTCAAGGCTGCAGGCCGGAACGACCGCGCCGGAGGTCGAAACCCGGCCCCGCCGGGCAGACACCGGGTGCCCCCGGCATTGCAAACCCTGCGCAACCCTCGGAACTGCCTGATTGTCCTTGACATCCGGGGTGCAAATGGATACCCATACACACTAGGAACAAGGAAATGCCGGGCGACCTTCCGAATACCCAAGCGCAGCTCGTGCGGTCCGGTACCGCCGCAATCTCTGCGGCAGCCGGAACCTCTGCGGTCTCCGGCCCCTGTTTGGCAAGTCCATGTCATTTTTTCGTGTCCCAAAAAAAAGTACGAGGAGGAAACACTATGAAAAGATGTTTGCTGGTGCTTGTCGTAATCGGTCTGATCGCCATACCCGCGACGTCCTGCCTTGCCGTCAACAAGAGCAACACCGGGTGCGGCCTCGGCTCCTACATCCTCAAGGACAGCGACAGCCTGGTCCTGCAGGTGCTGGCCGTGACCACCAACGGGATCTTCGGGAACCAGACCTTCGCCATCACTTCCGGCACCCTCGACTGCGAGCAGCCCTCCAAGATCGTCAGCAGGGAGCGGGTCAACACTTTCGTGGCCGACAACATGGACAACCTGGCAACCGACATCGCCCGCGGTCATGGTGAGTACCTCAACACCCTGGCAGTGCTCATGGAGGTGCCCGAGGATTCCCGCGCCGACTTTTACGTGCGCCTGCAGAGCAACTTCTCCACCATCTATTCCTCGCCCCAGGTCAACAGCACCGAGGTGGTGAGCAGCATCGAGTCCCTGATGTAAGCACGCCGTTCATGGGAACACAACCGGCAGGGGGAAGCGGGCGGCGCTCCGCGCTCATCCCCCTGCCCCTGATGATCGCGCTCCTCTGTTTCGCAGCCTCCCCGCCGGCCACGGCGCAGGGCCATCCTTACTGTGAAGAACTCATAGCCTCGGCCCGGGCGCAAGGCCTCCACGACGACCCCTACTGGCACATCCTGATGCACTACCGCAAGGGCCTCTCAGGCGTGGAGAGCCTCATCGACGACCCTGCCTTCTTCCTGGCCCCCGACGGCAAGACAAACCCCGCCTCCGAGCTCGAGGCAACGATCCGGGCCTTCTTCGAGCCGGCAGACGACGAAAACGACTGTGTTGCCTGCAGGTTCGCGGCCCGCTTCGAATGGCTCAGGGAACGGCTGGACATCGACACCTCGCGTCTTCCCTTCCCGGAGTGCGGCCCCTTCGAGCGTTTCATGAAGGCCAACCGACCCTCATCGGTCACCCTGGTGTTCCCCATGGCCCACCTGAACAGCCCGGCGTCCATGTTCGGCCACACCCTGCTCACCATCGAGACCGCGGACCGCACCGCGCTCATGTCGTACTCGGTGAGCTACTCGGCCTTCACGAACGAGACCTTCGGGCCCTTCTTCGCCTTCAAGGGCATCTTCGGGCTCTACCCGGGGTACTTCTCGGTCCTGCCCTACTATGAAAAGCTGGAGCAGTACAGCGACGTGGACCACCGTGACATCTGGGAGTACCGCCTGAACCTCACCGAGCCGGAAATCAGGCGGATGATGCTCCACATCCGCGAGCTGGAGTCCATCGCCTCGGACTACTACTTCTTCCAGGAAAACTGCTCGTATCTCCTGTATTTCCTCCTGGAGGCGGCACGGCCGTCCCTGAGGCTCAGCGACAGCTTCCACGCTTGGCTCATACCGCTCGACTCGGTGCGCAGGATTCAGGACCAGGGACTCGTCACCGGCGTCTCCTACCGGCCCTCCCGGACCACGAAGATCAGGCATCTTGCCTCCCTGGTCTCCGATCAGGGGCAGGTGGAGGCGATCGCCCTGGCGCGGGGCACGGCCGGCGAAGCCCCTTCTGCCCGGGAGGAGATGGACGACCGCGAGAAACGGCTCACCTGCGATCTTGCCGGGGAGTACCTGAAGTACCTCTATACCAGGAAACGGGTCCCCCTCGAGACCTACCGCGAGAGTCTCCTGAACATCTTGAGGGAACGCAGCTCCCTGGGTCCTCCCACGGACGGAGATTCCCTGCAGGTGCCCGAGCCCGTGCGGCCGGATAAAGGGCACCGCTCAAACCGCCTCGCCCTGGGAGGCGGGGTGCAGGGAGACCACGGCTTTGCCGAGCTCCGGATCAGGCCGGCCTACCACCATCTCATGGACAGCGACATGGGCTATGTGCCCGGGGCGCAGCTCATCTTCGGGGACCTGGCGCTTCGGTATTTCGGAAAGGACGACCGGCTCGTCCTGCAGAGCCTGGATCTCATCGACATCTTCTCCCTGTGTCCCAGGGACAGGTTCTTTAAGCCCGTATCCTGGAAATTCAGAACCGGCGTGTACCGGTTCCTCTGGGACGATGAGGAGGATCACCTGCTCTACCTGATCAACCCGGGCGGCGGGATCGCGCTGGGAAGCGCCGAGGAAGGCATGGCCTATGGTATGCTGGAGACCGAGCTCGCGGCGGGAGGCTCGCTCGAGGACAACCATGCCCTCGGAATCGGCGGCTCGATAGGGGTGGTGAAGCCTCTGGCCGGCGCCTGGAAGGCGCACCTCTTCGCGCGTCACATCCGCTACGCCCTGGGAGATACGCACAGCACCACGGAAGCGACCCTCGCGCAGAGCCTCGCTCTCGGGGCAGACCAGTCGATCGCCGTGGAGATCGCGAGAAGGAAGACCCGGCACCACTACGAAACCGAGGCCAAGGTCCTCTTCAACCTTTTCTTCTAGGGAGACGCTCGAGGTGAGGAACAAAAACCACCATGTATCAAAGAAGGCCCGGTCTGCGGGAATGCTCGCCGCCGTGCTGATGGCGCTCCTCGTACCCGCCCCTGCTGTAACGGGCGCCGCCGAACTCCCGGAAGCCCCGCTCGAGCTCCTCGCAAAGGCCGGGACAGAGACCTGCGCCATCTGCGCGAAGCAGATGCGCAAGCAGGCCATCGAGCTGCTGGACGAGCATCTCCTGCCTGGCCTGGAGATCAGCAGCCGCCCGGGCTGCCTCCTGGTGAAGACCGGCCGGCGCAACGCGCTCTCCCTCGAGTGCTATCCCCCGGGCGAGGCAATGGGCCCTGAGGGCAAACAGGGAGAAACGCCCGAGGTCGTGTTCGCCTTCTACACCGCAGGCGAGAGCCTCGTGGGCATTGCGCCGGAAGACTGCACCGCAGGAGAGATCGCTGAAGTCTTTCGGGCATACCCGGAAGGCACGGTCTTCGAGGGCTCTCTCCGGCTCGTCGGGTATGCCTACGGCGACGGGCTCGCATTCAACTACTTTCAGAGCGAAAACAGGCTGCAGATCCACTGCATTGTCCTGGAGCTCAGGCCCGCCCATCTCCAGGCTCCCTGAGAGGACCCTCGGCAGCGTGACGCCTTGAGCGGGCGCCAGTCCCCTTTCCCTGCGATTCCGCCCGGCCGGCGCGGATCGGGCATGGAGTCCGGGCTTGGTTTTCCATTCGTCACCGATATTCATAGAATATTAGTACCCTGAGGTATGGAGGTGGATGATGAAAGGGTTCTTCAAGGGCATTCTGACCGCGCTGGTCATGGCGACCATGTTCCTCGGACTGTGGGGTTGCGAGCGGCAGGGCCCGGCCGAGCAGGCCGGAGAGCAGGTCGACGAGGCCGTCGAGGAAGGCCGGGAACAGGTAGAGGACCTGAACCGGTAAGCCGCCGGTTGCCCGGCTGCCATGGAAAATGCTTGGGCACTGCCGGTGCCTCCATCCGAATCCGGCGGCCCCTGCAGCCCGGAGCGCCGAGACCGGCGAGAGCCCAGTCTTTGCCGCCAATACACAAGAAAAGCCGGCCCGCGCGAGCAGCTCCTGGCTGCATCGCTACGGGCCGTTGGGGGGCTATCCTTCAGGATTTCAGACAGGAGTTCACGAAATCCCAGTTGATGAGCTTGCCGATCAGGGCCGAGAGATACTCTGCTCTCAGATTCTGGTAGTCGAGGTAATAGGCGTGCTCCCACACATCGATGCCCAGCAGGGGCTTCATCCCGTGGACCAGCGGGTTGTCGGCATTCGGAGTCTTGGTGATCCTGAGCTCTCCGCCGTCGAGCACCAGCCAGGCATACCCGCTGCCGAACTGGGACATCCCGGCATTCTTGAGCTCCTCGGCGAACTTCTCCGTGCTGCCCCAGGTTGCCTTGATCTTGGTCGCCACCTCGCCGGTGGGCTCGCCGCCGCCTGAGGGCCTGAGGCAGTTCCAGTAGAAGTTATGGTTCCAGACCTGGGCGGCGTTGTTGAACAGGGCGGTCTTCGCCGGGTCTGCCGCGGCCGCCTTGACGATCTCCTCCAGCGGCTTTCCCTTGAGGCCGGTCCCCTCGATGAGCTGGTTTGCGGTTTCCACGTACTTCTTGTGGTGCTTGCCGTAGTGGAACTCCAGGGTCTTCGAGCTGATGACAGGCTCTAATGCATCCTTCGAATATGGCAGATCAGGCAGTTCAATCATTTCTCTCCTCCTTTTTATATCTTCTAAACAGGTTATCCATGTACACCCTATATGTTTAAACAGGTAATCCGTATCCGTTTCAAGTTTCGTTCCTCAAGAGTGTAATACGGCCCTTACGGAAAAATGGAAGACCCGTACCCGGGTCAGGGCCCCACTCTCAGCTCGTCTCAGTTTGCCCATGCCTGCTGCAGGAACCTTTCCTGGCCGTAATTCAGGTTCGCAAGCCCGGCAATGACATCCTCCCTGCCGAGGCCAAAGTGTTCCCGCAGGTGCCGCTTCATCTTTCTGAGCGATTCGTTCTCTATCTGCCTGACACGTTCCTTGGTGACGTTCAGGCTCAGGGCCACCTCACCCAGGGTTGACCTCGGCTCGTCAAGATACCGCCTCTGGATCACATGGCGCTCCCTCGGGCTGAGCGGGCAGCCCTCGTGATCGAGCACCTTGAGCAGGATCACCGGCTCCTGCCGGGACATCATGCTCTCCTCCTGGCTGGGAGCATTGTCGGAGATGTGGTCAACGAAGCGTTCCTCGGTGCCCGATGCATCGGACATGACCGCATCGATCGACACGATGCCGGGTGCGAGCCCGAGCAGCCCGTGCTGAGGCTTGCGGCTGCGCCCGAGAAAGTTCATGACGCAACACCTCACCCACCACACCGCGTAGCTGAAGAACTTGACCCCTCTCTCGGGATCGAACGTGGACAGGGCCCTCATGAGCCCTACGTTGCCCTCCTGGATGATATCCATGGGCTGGTGTCCCTGGCCGAAGAACGGCCTGCATGCCGTTACCACGTGGCGGAGGTTCGCCTGCACGAGCCTCTGCCCGGCCTGCTCATCCCCTGCCCGGTACCGCCTGGCCAGATCGAGCTCCTCATCCAGGTTCAGAAACGGGTACTGGTTGACCTTCTTCAGGTATGCCGAGACCTCATATGGCTGATGGCTGCTCCCCATGAATCCTCCCTCCTTTTGGCACTGCCGGAAAGGCCTTGCTTCCCGGAACGTTTCATGGGGGAGGATATCCTGAAAGAGCACGGGTTGAAAATTGGACCTTGGTCCATTGGACTTTGGTCCTATCCGGCATGAAAGAGGATCAGGGGGTGAGCAGGCGGATCACCGTCAGGAGTTCCCGCTCCTCGAAAGGCTTGGGCAGGAAGGCCACGGGATCGTGACCTGAGCTCCTGGCGCGCTCGAGCTCCTTTTCGTGGGAGGAGATCAGGATCACGGGTATGCGGATGCCCAGCGAGCGCAGCTCGGAAAGGAGCTCGAGCCCGTTCATCCCGGGCAGCAGGAGGTCCAGGATCAAAAGCGCGGGGTTCCTGTGCCCGAGGGCATCGAGAAAATCCTCGGCGCTGTGAAACCGGACGATGTCGCGGTATCCCGCCGCCCTGAGCAGGCGTGCCAGGGCCCGACACACGGAGGCGTCATCATCAACGATATCGATGGTGAGCTCTTTCTTTTTCATACCAAATCCCTCTCCTGCGTATGCCGGATGACCGGTCCCGCTCATGCCACGGGCTCGAGGGGTCAACCGCTCGATCCGCCGGCCCCCGGCAGGGGGTAAGGCCATGAAAGCTACCTGTTCAATACCGCTTGAGCATTGGAAATCAAGGAGAGCGGATCAATACGAGGGAAAAGGATGCCTCATTCAGAGGAAATGCCGAGCTTTCCGGCCATTCGTACCAGGTCGGCGAGGGACCCGGCCTGCATCTTTTCCATGACCCGGCCGCGATGGACCTTGATGGTCTTCTCCGAGGTGCCCAGCTCGGAGGCGATCTGCTTGTTGAGCATGCCGGTTACTACCAGTGCGAGCACCTCCTGCTCGCGGGGGGTGAGCCGCTCGTACCGCTCCCGGAGCTCTTCCTGCTCGAGCTTCTGGGCACGGGCCTGCCTCCCCTTTTCCATGGCCCTTATAACGGCGTTGGCCAGCTCGTGCTCTTCGAAGGGCTTCTCCAGGAAGTCTACGGCCCCGTGCTTCATGGCCTGTACGCTCATGGGCACGGTCCCGTGCCCGGTGATGAACACGATGGGGATGGGAAGATCGCGGCGCCTGAGCTCCTCCTGCAGGTCCATGCCGCTCATCCCGGGCATCTTGACATCCAGGACGAGGCAGCCCATGGCCCCGGGTTGGAGGTCTGCGCACAGGAAGTCCTGTGCCGTGGCGAAGCTCCGTGCCCGGTACCCCATGGAGCGCACCAGCCTCTCCAGGGCCCTGCGCATGGAGGAATCGTCGTCAACGATCAGTATTTCCAAGTCCATGTCCTTGCTCATCTCGATCCTCTTGCGCCATCATCGGCAGGCTCAGCGAAAACACCGCCCCGCCCTCCGGGCTGTTGGATGCCGAGAGCGCCCCTCCGTGCGCCTCCACGATGGTGCGGCTGATGGAGAGCCCCAGGCCCAGCCCCTTTTCCTTGGTCGTGTAGAATGGGTCGAACATGTGGCGTTCGTCCTCTGTGTCGATTCCCCCGCCGGTGTCTCGGACGCGGAGCACCACCTCGCGGCCGGTGTCCATTCCGCTCTGAACCGTTATGGTCTTTACGGAGCCTGCGGCTTCGGCAAGGGCGTCCATGGCATTGACCAGCAGGTTGATCACCACCTACTCGAGCTGGATCCGGTCATCCGGTCACCCATAACCGGCAGCAGCCCCTCGGCAAGCTCGGTCCTTACGGATATGCCCTTGAAGATGCACTAGTTCTTCACCATTCTGACAGCGTCCCGGGCCACCTGGTTGATATCCGTGGGCACCATCTTCGGAGCTTCCTTCTTCAGCTGGGAGCGAACCCGGCTGATCACCTCCCGGGCCCGCTTGTCGTCATCGATGATGTCGCCGAGGATCTCGGCGACCTCCCCGATATCGGGCTTCGGGTCGCGGATCAGGTGCAGGGCCGCCTGGGCGTTGGCGAGGATGGCGGCCAGAGGCTGATTGATCTCGTGGGCGAGCGCGGCGGTGAGCTCTCCCATCACCGCGGCTCTCGAGACGTGAGCCAGCTGCCCGCGGAGTCTTTCCTGCTCCTCTTCAGCCTGCCTTCGCCTGGTGATGTCCTGCAGGATTCCGGTGCATTTCAGCGCCTCGCCGCTCTCGGAGAACTCCACCTGCGCCTTGTCTCTCACCCACTTCACCGCTCCGTTCACCACGATGCGGTGCTCGATGTCGTACTGTGCCCCTTTGAGGGCGTCGTGCCAGTTCCTGTTCACGAACTCCATGTCGTCGGGATGGACCATGGAAAAGAAAACCTCGTAGCCCAGGGGGGGCCCGGGGGCAAGGCCGAAGATCTCGTACATGCCGTCGGTCCAAGAGAGCTCGCCCGTGACGAGATCGAGGGTCCACCCGCCGAGCACGGCCATCTCCTGGGCCCGCCTGAGGTTCGCCTCGCTCTGGGCGAGGGCCTCCTGGGCATCCTTTCTGCGGGCGATCTCGTCCTCGAGTTCCCTGGTGCGCTCGCTCACCAGCCTCTCGAGGTCCCTGCGGTACATCTCAAGCTCCCGCTCGTTTCTCCTGCGCCTGGCAACCTCTTCTTCGAGCTCCTTCGTGCGTTCGGCAACCAGGTTCTCCAGGTCCTCGCGGTACCGGGCCAGGCGCTCCTCCTTCCTGCGCTCGGTGATGTCGCGGTTGCTGGTGCGGTAACCCAGGAGCTCCCCGCGTTCATCCCTGACCGGGACGCAGGTGTGCTCGATCCACCGGACGGCGCCGTCCTTTTTCCGGATCCTGAACTGGATCCTCCTTACCCTGCTGCCCTCGGGTTCCTCCCGGCAGTGGGCGTCCCATGCCGGCCGATCCTGGGGAAGGACCATCTCGGAACGGAGCCCTGGGCTGAAGAGGAACTCTTCGCGGGTATAGCCGGTGACCCTCTCGCAAGACGGGGTGATGAAGCGGAAGGACCCATCCGGGGCCACCCAGTACTCCCAGTCATGGGTGAGCTCGGTCATCCTCTGGAAGCCCGCTTCGGAGTCCCTGAGTTTGAGCTCCACCCGCCTGAGTTTCCTGAGGTTAACCAGGAGCGCAGCGATGAGCAGGCCGAAAGCCGCGAAGCAAAACGCCGCGGCCAGGACCCACCCCCAGTTGTCCCGCCAGGCATGCGGCTGGGCATGTGCGGCGCCGGGCAGCAGCACGGCTGTCGCTGTAATCACCAGGAGCGCAGCCCTTGCCATGAACCCGACCACCTGCTCTCTCTCAGCGTTCTTCATGGCTACCGTCCCCCGTAGAGCAGGATAACAATCTCCTATTATGCTCGAAGATTCAAACCTCGGTGTGCGGAGGCGCCATCGAGGGGAAAAACACTGCCTGCGGTATCGGGTGCGGACGGCCCCGGCAAGAAGGGGGCTTAACACGGGCCACCGCCGGCTCGGGAATCCCCGCATACCGGAGCCCGCGCCGTTCAGGGAACGCCGCCCCCGCCATTGCCACACACAACCGCCCCACGAGGAGCCTGCCGAAATGCAACCGCCAGGGTGCGATCGGACGGCTTATCCCTGCAGGCGGCATGGTCAGGTTCCGGTATCCGGCATCTCTCGATCCTTCACCGGGTTTCGGTTTGTTATGACCGTCTCGCGCCGGGTATCGAGACCCGACCCCTATCGGTTGGAGGGAGGGCCTTCCACCACCTGGATGAGTTCCTCAACCCGCACCCACCGGGCAAAGGCATCCTTCACTTCCCGGGCGGTGAGCCCGAGGTAGCGATGCGCCGCGCGCGTGGGTTCGTCCAGGGGCAGATCGAGCTTGACCCGGTAGATCAGACCGCGGGCGATCCCGCCCACGCTCGACTCGGCCAGGGGGATCCTCCTGAGCAGCAGCGCTTTGGCACGCACGAGCTCGTCTCCGCTGACCTCCCTGGTGCGCATGTCCCTCAAATTGCGCTCGACGAGGGCCCGGGCCGTGGCCACCTGCAGCGGGTCGCAGCCGTATTCCACCGTGTAGCGACCCCTGCTCCGGTCCATGTCGAGGTACGAAGAAACATGGTACACCAGCCCGGTCCTCTCGCGCAGGTCGCGGTAGAGCCGGGTGGCATAGAATGCGCCTCCCAGGACGTGGTTGCCCAATTGCAGGGCATAGTAGTCCGGATGGGACCGCGAAACGCCCAGGGTCTGGGTGAGCACTACGCGGGCCTGCACCCGGCTCGGGTTGGGGACATGAGCGATCGAGGGCCTGCTCTCGGGAACCGGCGGCAGCACCACGTCGGGCTTCGGCTCCCGCGGGGTCTTCCACGCGCCGAAGTGCCTTTCGACGAGGGCCCGGGCCTCCTCCGGGGTCAGCCTGCCCATGACAACGATGGTGGTCATGTCCGGGCGGAAGACCTTTTGCCAGTAGGATCTCACATCGCTCAACTCAAGCGAGGAGAGGGTCTCGGGCGTCGCCTCCCGGAGCATCGGATCGCCCTTGGGATAGAGGGCCCTGCGCACGGCCATCTCGGCCCG
>JBASVF010000052.1:0-3547 GCA_049275795.1 Desulfomonilia bacterium | reverse complement strand
GGTCTGCAGAATCGACACCATCGGCAGGGAGATGCTCGTCAATGCCATGAGAACCTGGCACTTGAGCATGCGGGGGTTCAAACGGGTAATGAAGGTGGCCCGCTCCATCGCGGACCTGGAATGCTCGGACGAGGTGCGGAACGATCACCTGGCCGAGGCCCTGCAGTACCGCCCCGAGCTCGCGAAAACCCTTTCCTGAGAGACCCGTTTCCTGCTTAAGGCGATTACTTCTTCGCGGGATCGTCCCAGACGAAGAGCTCGCTCACGGACTCGTGGCTCTGGATTCGCTTCATTGCCTCCGCCAGGAGAGGGGCCACGCTCAGCACCGTGATCTTGCCGCACTTGGCGGCATCTTCCCTGAGCGGGATCGTGTCCGTGACCACCAGTTCCTCCAGGGGCGAGGCGCTGATCCGCGAGATGGCCGGTCCGGAGAGAACGGCATGCGTGCAGCAGGCGGCTACCCTCTTTGCGCCCGCCTCCATCAGGGCGACTGCGCCGTTGGTCAGGGTGCCGGCGGTGTCGACCATGTCATCGATGAGCAGGCAGGTCTTGCCCTCGACATCGCCAATGATGTGCATGACGTCGGACTCGTTGGCGCGCTCGCGCTTCTTGTCGATGATGGCCAGGTCGGCCTTGAGCGGCTTGGCGTAGGCCCGGGCGCGCTCCACCCCACCGGCGTCTGGAGAGACGATGCACAGGTGGTTGGTATACTTCTCCCTGATGTAGCTGAGCATCACCGGCTTTGCGTAGAGGTTGTCCAAGGGGATGTCGAAGAACCCCTGGATCTGCCCGGCGTGGAGGTCCATGGTCAGCACCCGGTCGGCCCCGGCAACGGTGAGCAGGTTCGCCACGAGCTTGGCGGTTATGGGAGTCCGGGGCGAGGCCTTGCGGTCCTGCCGCGCATACCCGAAGTAGGGGATGACCGCGGTCACGATCCTCGCCGATGCCCGCTTCACCGCGTCGAGCATCACCAGGAGCTCCATGAGATGCTCGTTCGTGGGCGAACACGTGGACTGGATGAGATAGATGTCCTTGCCCCGGATACTCTGGTGAATGTCCACCGACGTCTCACCGTCGGAGAACCGCTTCACCTCGGCGCTTCCCAGCTTGATGCCCAGGATATTACAAATGCTCTCGGCCAGCGGCCGATTGGAGTTCCCAGAAAACACACAGATGCACGTCTCCATTTCTTCCCACGCTCTCCTTATTCGTCATTTTGGCTGGGACGGGTGGATTCGAACCACCATAACGAGATCCAAAATCTCGTGTCCTGCCATTAGACGACATCCCAGTAGTAGCAGAAACAATCCGTGACGCTCTGGGAACCTCTTATAAGAGATTTATACGTCTGAGGCAATCTTCTGTTGATAGATATCCAAGATGGATCTCTCTATCTTATCGCGTGTCTCCATGTTCAGGGGATGTGCGGTATCCCTGAAGGTTCCGTCCTTCCGCTTCCTGGAAGGCATCGCTACAAACAATCCTGTTGTTCCGTGAATGATCCTCAGGTCACGGATAACAAAACAGTCGTCGAACACAACCGATGCATACGCCTTGAGCTTGTCGTTATCCTTGACCGGATACACCTTGACCTCTGTAATCTCCATGGTTTCCCCCCGTCAAACTTGTTGTGGGCACGTAGCGATACCCCTCATGACGCCTGAACCGGCTCATTGCATTGTATAGGTGTTCATCGTTTTGAAAGATTCCTAGAATCGACGAACCACTTCCTGACATGATGACCCCCAATGCCCCGGCATCAAGCAGTTCAGCCTTGATACGCTTGAGTTCAGGACACATGCCGAATGCAGGGCCTTCAAGATCGTTCTCCAGCCACCGCTCCGGCGCAATTTCTTTTCGCACAACTTCAGCAGTAATTCTGTACCTTTTCTTACCATGTGTCAATGGGTTCTTGAGCAGAGAATAAACGCGTGCCGTTGATATTTCAAGGGGTGGAGTAACGATCAGGTATGAACGGGGCTCCAGGACGGCCTCGTGCAGGAGCTTGTCGCCCCGGCCCCCCATGAGGCAGGGCCTTCCCAGGATGAAGAACGGGCAATCCGCACCGAGGGCGCCGGCCATCTCCATGAGCTCCTCCAGTCCCATGCCGGCCTGGAACAGCTCGTTCATGCCCATGAGGACGGCCGAGGCATTGCTGCTCCCTCCGCCGAGCCCGGCCCCCACGGGAATGTTCTTGGTAATCCGGATGGAGACCCCGGCATGGATGCGCGTCCGCACCAGGAACAGCTCGGCGGCTCTGAACGCCAGGTTCCTCCGGGCATCGCACCCGCACCCCGGCGCCTGGACGTGGATGCCCTCCTTGGCCGCCTCGAGGTCGATCTCGTCGAAAAAGCGAACCGGGGTCATGAGGGTGAGCAGCTCGTGGTACCCGTCGGGCCGCTTCCCGAGGACCTTGAGGTAGAGGTTGACCTTTGCGGGCGAAAGGACCTTCACGGCACGTCCACGGCCACGTACAGGGGCTTTGCGTTGCGGATGACCAGCAGGAGCACGGCCTGGCCTTTCTCGACCTTCCCGAGGGCTGCGAGGTACTCCCCGACGTTCTCCACCGGCTCTCCGTTCGCCTCGACGATGACGTCCATCTTCTCGAGCTTGCTCTGGGCCGCGCTCCCCTGAGGATCGATGTCGATGACCACGACGCCGGAGGCCTTCTCTAGGCTCAGCTGGCGCTGTATCTCGGGAGTGACGTTCATGAGGACCAGCCCGAGCCTGTCCTTCGCATTGTCCGGGGCCTTGCCGGGAATCCTTCCGAGCTCGGAGATCTTCTCGTCGCTCCTCTTCTCCAGCCTGGTGCTCAGCCTGACCTCCCGGGAGTTATGCCAGACCAGGATGTCCACCTTCTCCTCGGGCTTCAGGCTCCCGATGAGCTTGGTGAGCGCCATGGGGTCGTCAATCTTCTGGCGGTTGATCTCGAGGATGATGTCGCCGCTCACAATGCCCGCCTTCTCCGCCGGGTCGCCCGGGTAAACCGCGGTCACCATGGCCCCGTACGGCTTGTCGAGCCCCACGGCCCGCGCGATCTCCGGGGTCACGTCCTGGATCGCCACGCCCAGCCACCCGCGGGAGACCTCGCCGGTATCCTTGAGCTCCTGGAGAATCTGCTTGGCCATGTTGATGGGTATGGCAAACCCGATGCCCTGGCCCGTTGACACGATGGCGGTGTTTATGCCCACCACCTCGCCGTCCATGTTTATGAGCGGCCCCCCGGAGTTCCCCGGGTTGATGGCCGCGTCCGTCTGGATGAAGTTGTCATAGGGCCCGGCGCCGATCACCCGGGCCTTGGCCGAGACGATCCCCTGGGTGAGCGTATGGCCGAAGCCGAAGGGGTTGCCGATGGCGATGATCCAGTCGCCGATCTCCAGGGAGTCCGAGTCGCCCAGGACAGCCACCGGGAAGTCGTCGCGATCCGACTGGATCTTGATGAGCGCGATATCCGTGTTGTCGTCCTTTCCCGTAACCCTGGCCCGGTACTCCTGCCCGGTCCCATCGGACAGCGAGACGATGATCTCATCAGCGCCCGAGATCACGT
>JBASVF010000051.1:0-3436 GCA_049275795.1 Desulfomonilia bacterium | reverse complement strand
ATGGACGTGGTGGAGATGGTGCTCGCGGGCGGCATCAACAAGGAGATCGTGCAGCTCATCAACGCCGACGGCGGCAAGGCTGTCGGGCTCTCCGGCAAGGACGGCGGGCTCATCAGGGCAAGGAAGCTCCTCTCCTCGCGCACCGACGAGCAGGGCAGGGTCGTGGACGTGGACATGGGGCAGGTGGGCGAGGTGGTCGCGGTCAACACCGATATCATCGACGCCGTGGAAAAGGGCGGCTTCGTCACGGTCATTGCGCCTTCGGGCGTGGGCGACGACGGGCTCACCTACAACATCAACGCGGACACGGTCGCCGCAGCGATCGCCCGACAGCTCAAGGCGGAGAAGCTCATCATCCTCACCGACGAGCGCGGGGTGCTCGACGCCGACGGCGAGCTGATCTCGAGCCTCAAGTACTCCCAGATCAACAGGCTCATCTCCTCGAGTGTGATCAAAGGCGGCATGATCCCCAAGGTCGAGTGCTGCATGCGTGCGCTCGAGGGGGGCGTGAACAAGGCGCACATCATCGACGGCCGGGTGCCCTACTCCATTCTCCTGGAGCTGTTGACCGACTCGGGCATCGGCACCCAGATCGTCAAGGAATAACAGAGGCACGGCATGGAACACGTCATGAACACGTATTCCCGGCTTCCCGTGACCCTGGTCAGGGGCAGAGGCTGCCGGGTGTGGGACGATACCGGCAGGGAGTATCTCGACACGGTGGCGGGCATCGCGGTCTGCAACCTCGGCCACGCCCACCCCGCGGTAGCCGCGGCTGTGAAGGCCCAGGCCGGCGAGCTTTTTCATTGTTCGAACCTCTACCGGATACCGAAACAGGACGAGGTGGCACGGCTGATCTCGGAAAACAGCTTCGTCTCGAGGGTGTTCTTCTGCAACTCGGGCGCTGAGGCCAACGAGGGCGCAATCAAGCTGGTGAGGCGCTACTGCAACACGGTCTCCGGCCGGGGGCCGGGCATTCTCACGCTGACGGGCTCGTTCCACGGCCGCACCCTGGCCACGCTCACCGCAACGGGACAGGACAAGGTCAAGAAGGGCTTCGCTCCGCTGCCCGAGGGCTTCCGCACCGTGGAGTACGGCGATATCGACGCGCTGAGGCGCGCCGTTGACGATACCATTGGCGCGGTCATGCTCGAGCCCATCCAGGGCGAGGGCGGGGTGAGGATCCCTCCCGAGGGCTACCTGCGGCAGGTGCGCGAGCTCTGCGACGAGGCGGGCCTGCTGCTCGTGTTCGACGAGGTGCAGACCGGCATGGGCCGCACCGGAAAACTCTTCTGCTACCAGCACGAGGGAGTCGTGCCCGACATCATGACCCTGGCCAAGGCCCTGGGCAACGGCTTCCCCGTGGGCGCGGTCGCGGCCCGGCCCGAGGTGGCGGAGGTTTTCACACCGGGCAGCCACGCGAGCACCTTCGGCGGCAACCCGCTCGCCATGGCCGCCTCGGACGCCACGCTTACGGTCATGCTCGAAGAGGACATCCCGGGCCGCGCCCTCGAGACGGGCGCCTACCTCACCGGGAAGCTCCTGGAGCTCAAGAGGATCCGTCCGGGCATCCGCGAGGTCCGTTCGCGGGGGCTCATGATAGGCGTGGAATGCGATGCCAACATCTCATCGCTGCCTATTGATGGCCTTAAGGAGGGGATCCTGCTCAACGTGATCCAGGGGCGCATCATCAGGATCGTCCCGCCGCTCGTCATCTCCATCAAGGAGTGCGACGAGGCCGTGGAGAAGATCGACCGGCTCCTTGCAGGAAAGGGCGTGTGATGGAACACCGGGATTTCCTCTCCATTACCGACCTGGAGCTCTCCGAGATTCGTGAGATCTTCGCGCAGGCCCGCATCCACCGTCAGGGGATCCCCGAGCCGAGCCTCGCCGGGCGCTCGGTGGTGCTGCTCTTCGAGAAGGCCTCCACCCGCACGAGGGTTTCCTTCGAGGTGGGCGTAGCCCGGATGGGCGGGCACCCCATCGTGCTCACTCCCGAGGGATCGCAGATCGCCCGCGGTGAGCCGCTCGAGGACACCGCGCGCATCCTCTCCGGGTACTGCGACTGCATCGTCATGCGCACCTACGGGCACGACCGGGTCCAGGAGATGGCCCGTTGGGCCCAAGTTCCGGTCATCAACGCGCTCACCGACCTCCTGCATCCCTGCCAGGTACTGGCCGACTGCTTCACCCTCGAGAGCCGGTTCGGGCCGCTTAAGGGCAAGAAGATCGCCTGGATCGGCGACGGCAACAACATGGCCAACTCCTGGATCAACGCGGCATCACTGCTTGAGTTCGAGCTCGTGCTCGCGTGCCCCGCAGGCTTCGACCCGGATGCGGGCATCTTGGCTGCTGCCCGTGCACGGGGGGCGCGTATCGAGCTGGTAAGGGACCCGGCCCAGGCAGTCCTGGGCGCCGTGGCGGTCAACACCGACGTGTGGGCGAGCATGGGGCAGGAGGACGAGGCTGCCCAGCGCAGGGAGGTGTTCAGCGGATACCAGGTGACCGCGGATCTCATGGACTTGGCGGATCGTGATGCCGTATTCATGCACTGCCTCCCCGCCCACCGCGGGGAAGAGGTCACAGGAGAGGTCCTGGAGGGGCCGCGCTCCATCGTCTGGGAGCAGGCGAGGAACCGGCTCTTCGTCCAGGAAGCGATCATGGATTTCCTCCTACGAAACTAACGAGAGGTGAAGGAAAGATGGGTGCACAGAAAGTCGTACTGGCGTATTCGGGCGGGCTCGACACCTCGGTCATTCTCAAGTGGCTCCAGGACGAGTTCGGCTACGAGGTGATCTGCTTCGCGGCTGACCTGGGCCAGGCCGAGGAGCTTACGGGCCTGGAGGAAAAGGCGCTCAAGACCGGGGCCAAGAAGATCTACATCGAGGACCTGAGGGAAGAGTTCGTGCGCGACTACGTGTTCCCGGCATACCGGGCCAACGCCGCCTACGAGGACCTCTACCTCCTGGGTACCACCCTGGGCAGGCCGCTCATCGCCAAGAAGATCATCGAGGTGGCCGCCAGGGAGGGTGCGCAGGCGGTGGCCCACGGCGCTACGGGCAAGGGCAACGACCAGGTGCGCTTCGAGCTCACCTTCTGGGCGCTCAACCCCTCCATTAAGGTCATCGCCCCCTGGAAGATGGACGAATGGAAGTTGAGGTCCCGCGAAAAGATGATCGACTACGCCAAGGCCAACAACATCCCTGTGCCGGTCTCCAAGAAAAAGCCCTACAGTATGGACCGGAACCTCCTGCACATCAGCTTCGAAGGCGGCGTGCTGGAAGACCTGTGGAACGAGCCGCAGGAGGATATGTTCGTGCTCTCGTGCTCGCCGGAGAAAGCGCCCGACACCCCTACCAGCGTGGTCATTTCCTTCGTCGACGGTGATCCCGTTGCCATAGACGGCGAGAAGCTGAGCCCGGCCGCACTGCTGGCC
>JBASVF010000050.1:0-2544 GCA_049275795.1 Desulfomonilia bacterium | reverse complement strand
CACCCAGTCGGCCCCGGCCTTCATCTGCGCGATGAGGGTATCCATGCTCGCCGACTCCAGGAGCGAAAACGGTTTCGAGTGCTGGATGCCCGCCGTTATCACCTTGAGATTGTTGACCCTGGTGGTCTCCACGGCATCCTCGAGTGTGCATTCTCCCATGATCATCTCCACGAATCCCTTTCTCTTTTCGACACCCATGCAGTCGTGCAGGGCCGGGTTGCGAAAGTTGGAATCGACGATGAGAACCCGCTCGTTTCCCTTGGCGATCGTGAGCGCAAACCCCAAAAGGCTGCTGGTTGCGCCCTCGCCGCGGGAGCAGCTGGAAAAGAGGAGGGCCTTGCTCCTTGTCTTGGGCAGGGCGATGGCAAGCCTCTGCTTCATCTTGTAGTACTCTTCTTCCAGGCTGAATGGGACCTGGAGAGATATAGGCCTCCTTGCCTTTGACGTGCCTTTCGAGTCGAGGACCCGGTTTTCTTCCTGCCTGATCTTGTGTTCCTTTTGAGCCTTCAGCAAGGCTTCGTATGTGTTTGCCATGTGCTTCTCCCCCTTTTTACCTGTCAGGGCCGGCCGGGCTGCCGGTATGAGAGGCTCGAGGGAATCGGCAGAACCCCTTTTTGTGCGAGCGCCGCAAGAGCCTGCATGCACTCTTCTCTCGTTTCGTACCGGGAGATCAGGACCTTGTACCAGGTTTCACTGGATGAGACCTTGCGCGGAATGATGACGATCTTTTTGCCCGTCAGCGCGTTCTCGTAATGGAGCTCTCTCGCCTCGTCCAGCGAACGGAACGTGCCCGCGTGAATTGCATACTCGTTGTCGCGCTCTTCGATAATGAGCAGGTCGAACGATATCTCGGGTATGTTGATCTTCTGGTGGACCGGGATGCGGCGAATGTCTGCAATCGACGGATTGGCCTTGAGGATAATGTCGATCAGTGTCTCGTTGTAGGCGCCGTAGTATCTCTGCGCGAGGTCTGCCACGGTAGTGCCTTCACGTATATCGATGGTATCGAGAAACCTGTATTCAGGCCCTTGCGTATCTGCATCGGAACGGGCGGGCGTTTTAACGGCCGTCGGCGAATCGGGCGGCCTGGCGCCCTTGGCCGAGACCCCGGGAATGGCTTTGGATGGTGCTGCGGCCTGAGAAGCAGTCAGCCCTTTTTCCATCACGGCCGCCTTCTCCAGAAACGGCGGGGTCGTTGTAACGAGATCGAACCTGACCAAGGCAAGCGCCCCCAATGTGAGCGCCATGGCGGCGGCGATGGCCGACATCCTCCAGACCGGTGCACGGAAGCGGCCCGCCCGTTTGAGCGATGCTGCCGAGACCAGGGGGGCGTTCATGTCTTCGATCACTTCCCTGATGATCCGCCGGTCGATCTTCTTCTTGCCCATGCCGTAGCCGATGAGAAAGGCGTTTTCGCATATGATATTGATGTTGCGGGGAATGCCTCCGGAATATCTCCAGATCATCGATACCGCGCCCCTGGTAAAGACGCTGCCTACCGTGCCGCCCGCGAGCGCGAGCCGGTGCTGGATGTACTTCCTGGTCTCCCGCGCGGTCAAGGGCTTGATCTGCCTCCTGATGCCGATGCGCTGCTTGAGCTGCCTCAATTCAGGCAGATTCAGCTTGTTCTCGAGCTCGGGCTGGCCGACCAGCAGGATCTGTATGAGCTTTGTCTTGCTCGTTTCCAGGTTCGAGAGCATGCGAAGCTCTTCCAGCACGGGCACCGAGAGATTCTGGGCCTCGTCGATGACGACCGCCACGGTGCTGTCCCGCTCGAGCTGCCGGGCCAGGTACTCGCTCAGCATCCGAAGGCAGGAGAGCTTGTCCCGGCCCTGGGCCTCGACGCCCAGCTCGAGGAGGATGCTTCTCAGGAGGTCTTCGAAGGTGATGCTGGTGTGGTAGATGAACACCGGCTTTACCTTTTCGTTGAGGTTATCGAGCAGCGAGTACACGAGCGTGGTCTTGCCCGTGCCCACCTCGCCCGTGACCGAGATGAACCCCCGGTGCTCCCTGATGCCGTAGATCATGGAGGCAAGCGCCTCCCGGTGCTGGGGGGTAAGGTAGAGAAATCGCGGGTCTGGGGTGAGGTTGAACGGCTCTTCAGTGAAATTGTAGAATTCCGTGTACACGACCGGTTTCTCTATGCGCTCTCGCGCCGGGGCATCAGGAATCGTCCCGTTCAGGGATCGAGGCCAGCACCGGCAGATCGAGGTGCCTCATCACGTCCTCGCGGTTGCTGAAGCTGTGCTGCAGGTATTCGACATACATGGGCATCAGTATGCCGGCAAACATCCCCAGCACCAGCGACAGGGCGATGTTGATCATGATCTTGGGCTTTATGGGCTTGAGCGGTGTCAGGGCCGGCTCGACCACTCTGACGTTTGCGATCTTCTGTGTATCCATGTCCTGCGACAGCCTGTCCTGCTCGACCTTTTTGACATAGAACTGGTAGTTTTCCTCGTCCATTACGACCTTGCGCTCGAGGTCCTTAAGCTTAAGCTCCAGCCCGTTGATCCTGTCGAGCTCGGCTTGGAACCTGCCGAG
>JBASVF010000049.1:0-21098 GCA_049275795.1 Desulfomonilia bacterium | reverse complement strand
CCCATGATCTCGATGAAGGCCCTGAGAATGTCCTTGATGGTGAGGATACCCACGATCTTTCCGTCCTCCACCACCGGCAGGCACCCGATGTTCTTCTCGTAGATGATCGCAGCCGCCTTTTCCAGGGAGGTGCCGCTGGTGACGGTGTACGGGTCCACGAGCATGACGTCTCCGACCTTGAGGGTCTCGAGCATGGAAGCGAGGATAGCCTGCTTCAGATCCCCCGAGGTGACCAGCCCGACGAACCTGCCTCGCTCCACCACCGGGAGGTGGCGCACGGAGTACTTCTTCATGACTGTCAGCGCATCGCGGATCCCCGCATCCCTGCCAATCGTGATCAGATCTGTGACCATCCAGGATTCGACGTTCATGGGTATGGCTTATAGCAGAATCATCGGCGATTGAAAACCGCGATCATCCAGGAGCAGGGCCGGCACATATGATTTTTCCCAGTCCGTAGTGTCGTCTCTAACCCGCCGTGCGCCTGAGGAACTCGAGCGCCTCGTCGCGCGTCCGGACGCCCCCCCGGGCACGCTCTTCCTCGACGGCGCGAAGCCATCTCCCAACCTCCGGCCCGGCCGGGACCCCGAGAACCTCGCACACATCGGCGCCGCTTACCAGGGGGTGGTCCTTGTGCCGACCGTATACGTTCCGGCAATACTCCCATACCTGCACGACGGCCTGCCGGTGGGCAGAACCCGGAGCCGGGCCCCTCGACAGGGAGAGCATGAGCGCCTCCGGGACGAGTTCGCCCAGCTCGTCGCAGAAGCGGTGCATCTCGAGAGCCGGGGGGTTCCCCTGTGCAAGCAGGCCTGCTGCGCGATCCCCGGCAGCCACTAGCGTGCGGATCATCCGGGTGGAGCGGGAGGAGAACCGGAACCTGGCGCACACCGCCGCCGCCCTCGCGGCAGGGGAGTCGCCCGAGGCCATTTCTCGGCTTTTCATTCCCGGCCCCGGCGCCTCCATGCCCTCGATCCCCAACAGGAAGGCGGCCAGGCGCAGCAGCGCCCCCCGCTGCACCCCGGCCTCGGTCTCCTGCGCCAGGATGGCGGAGCTACCGGGCATGAGGGCCTCGCAGGCGTACATGATCCCGTCGAGCTCCTGGCAGGCGGGTATGACCGTGAGGAACAGGGCCTGCGCATGCTCCATCCACCGGTCAGGCTCGAGAAAGTAGGGGCTGAACAGCACGGGCAGAAGGCCGTTCCAGGCCAGCAGCCGGAAAAAGGCCGCGCCGTGAACCGAGCCCAGCGCCGCCGCGATCTCCTGCCTGAGGCGCTCCCCGGAAACGCCGCTTACTCTCGATGCATGCTTCCTGATCATCCGGGAGGTTTCGGCCTCCACGGCAAACCCCAAGGTCACGGCAAACCTGATCGAACGCACGGCCCGCAGGGGATCGTCGATGAGGTTTTTCTCCGAGACGAGCCGGACGATCCCTCGGGCGAGATCCTCCATTCCGGAGAGCGGATCCACGAGGACGCCCGCCGGCAGGTCCCAGGCGAGGGCGTTGATGGTGAGGTCGCGGGCCGCGAGGTCCTCCTCGATGCTTCCGCCCTTGGGTTCCGAGATGTCGATGCTCGTCCCTTTCTCCAGGGCGATCCTCATGACCCCGCGCTTTTCGTCCATCCAGAAGGGCCTTGCCCCGAGCCGGTCTGCAATGCGCCGCGCCAGCTCTTCAACCGGCGTGAAGGCAACGAGGTCCAGGTCCATGGGCTCTCTTCCCAGGAGCATGTCCCGGATGCACCCGCCCACGAGGTACGTGCTCTCCGGCAGGAGGCCTCTGATCCTTCTTACGACCTCATGGCTTGAGACGGTTTTCGACAGATCTTGCATGAGCCTCCAGTCCTTCCGCCCGTGCGATCTGAACGGCGAACCCGCCGAGTTCTTGTAAGGCTCCCGGTGATGCGTGGATGATCGAAGATCTCTTGATGAAGTCATGGACCCCCAAAGGCGAGGAAAACCGGGCCGTCGACCCGGTGGGCAGGGTATGGTTCGGCCCTGCGACGTAGTCGCCCAGGGCCTCCGGGGTGTGGTAGCCCAGGAAGATGGCACCTGCGTTCCTGATCCTGCCCAGGTGCTCGAAGGAATTTGCCACCATGAGCTCGAGGTGCTCGGGTGCAACCGTGTTCGCCACCTCGAAGGCCTCCTCGAGGTCCCTGGTGATCACGCACAGGCTGTGCTCGGAGAGGGATCTCTCGAGCACCTCTCTCCTGGGCAGGCTCTGTGCCAGGGAGGTCACCCGCTCCACGACGCTCAAGGCCAGCTCTTTCGAGGGCGTCACCAGGATCGCGGAGGCCAGCGGGTCGTGCTCGGCCTGGGAGAGGAGGTCCATGGCCGCGATCTCGGGGTCTGCGTCCTGATCCGCGATCACGAGGATCTCGGAGGGGCCTGCGAAGGAGTCGATCCCCACCCTGCCCTGCACGAGCCTCTTGGCATGCGCCACGTAGATGTTTCCCGGTCCCACGATCTTGTCCACCCGGGGCACGGTGCCGGTGCCGAAGGCGAGCGCGGCCACGGCCTGGGCGCCGCCGATCCGGTAGATCTCCTCCACCCCGGCGATCTTCGCCGCGGCGAGCAGGGCGTCGCTCACGGCGCCATGGGGTGTGGGAGAGACTACCACGATGCGCTCCACGCCCGCGATCCTGGCCGGGATGACGTTCATCAGCAGGGTCGAGGGAAAGGCGTTCCTGCCGCCCGGGACGTACACCCCGACGCTCTGAAGCGGAGTGACCTTCTGCCCCAGGATCATGCCGTTGGCCTCGGTGCTGATCCAGGATCGCTCCATCTGCCGTGCGTGGAAGGCCTCGATCCGGGATGCCGCTTCGGCCAGGGCCTTGGAGAGCGAGGCATCGACCCGTGAGGCTGCCTCGTCGATTCGCTCGCCTGATATGAGGAATCCCTCTTCCCGAGGGTCGAAGCCGTCGAACCTCCTGGTGTAGTCGGCAACCGCCTCGTCACCCCGGGCGCGCACGTCACGGATGACCGCGCGGACCGCCTCGTCGACCTCCCGCGGGGTCTCCGTCATCCGGTCCAGGATGCCCGCAAGGGCGTCCCGCCAGCCCGGCCGGTCCGTGGAAAGCACCTGCATCACAGTCCTCCCCTTTCCCTGGTGACCTGCGCCCCGAGCTGGGCGAGCTTGCGGTCGAGCGCCTCGTATCCCCTGTCTAAGTGGTAGATCCTCCGGATCTCGGTAAAGCCCCTGGCGTTGAGCGCAGCCAGCACCAGACTGGCAGAAGCCCTCAGGTCGGTGGCCATGACCGACGCGCCCTGGAACCGCTCGATACCCTTGACGATCACGGTCCGGCCCACCTCCTGGAGATCGGCGCCCATGCGCATCAGCTCGGGCACGTGCATGAACCGGTTCTCGAAGATGTTCTCCGTGATGCGGGAGGCGCCCGAGGCCACGCAGGCCAGTGCCATGACCTGCGCCTGCATGTCCGTGGGAAAGCCGGGGTAGGGCACGGTTTCCACCTCGATGGGCTTGAGCTCGCCCGTGCCGTCGACCAGGAGCCTCCCGTCGGGCAGTTCCTGGATGTCGACCCCCATCTCGAGGAGATTCTCGACCACGGCCACCATGTGCTCCATGCGGTGCCCGGTGAGCGTGATTCGGCCCCGGGTGATGGCCCCGGCAACGAGCAGGGTGCCCGCTTCGATCCGGTCCGGGATGACACGGTATTCCACCCCGTGCAGGGACTTCACCCCTTCCACGGTGATCGTGCTGCTGCCCGCCCCTTCGATGCGGGCACCCATGGCGTTGAGCACGCCGGCCAGGTCGACCACCTCGGGTTCGCGCGCCGCACCCTCGATGACGGTCACGCCGTCGGCCAGCGCAGCAGCCATCAGGATGTTCTCGGTCCCGCCCACGGTGGTGTTGTCGAACACGATGGTCGCGCCTTTGAGCCTCCCGCTGACGCTGGCGATGACGTACCCGTGGGAGAGGTTGATCTCGGCCCCCATCTTCGCCAGGGCCTTCAGGTGCATGTCGATGGGTCTCACCCCGATGGCGCATCCGCCGGGAAGCGATACCTTGGCCCTGCCGAACCGGGCGAGGAGCGGGCCGAGCACCAGGATGGAGGCCCTCATGCTCTTGACCAGATCATAGGGCGCCTCGCAGGTTTCGATGCCCGCCGGGTCGATCTCCAAGAGGCCGTCTTCGCTCCGAGTTACGCGCATCCCCATGGTGGAGAGCACCTCTCCCATGGTCCTGATGTCCTGGAGTCTGGGCACGTTGTCGTATATGCAGGGCCCCTCCGCGAGAATGGAAGAGCACATGATAGGAAGGCTCGCGTTCTTGGATCCCGAGACCTTCACCTCGCCTCTCAAGGGGGTGCCGCCCACAATGATGAACTTATCCATGCGTCCTCTCCACTACAACCGCCCGGTCAATCCCGGCGAGATCCTTGACCCACCGTACCAGGCGCAAGCTCCGGTTGCTGCGAACGATCCGTTCCACCTCTGGCCGCTGCCCGCCGCCGGTCTCCATGATGAGCCTGCCTCCGGGCACGAGGTTGTTCTGCACCGAGCACAGGATCTCTCTTATTACATCGAGCCCGTCATTTCCAGCAAAAAGGGCGGCCCCTGGCTCGAAGCGAAGAACCTCCTCCTTGAGCGTATCCTTCTCGACGAGCGCAACGTATGGCGGATTGGCCACGATGGTTTCATACTTTCCCGATAGCGCGGCGAAACACGAGCCGGCAAAGAGATCCAGCCGCTCGGACACCCCGTGCCGGCGGGCGTTCTCCCTGGCGATCTTGAGGGCGGCCCTGCTGGTGTCGTTGCCGCAGCCGGTGAGATCGGGCCTTTCCAGGAGGATGGAGACGATCACCGCGCCTGAGCCCACGCCCAGCTCGAAGACCTCGCTTTCGGGCGGGGAGAGCTTCACGGCCTCCTCCACCAGGATCTCGGTCTCGGGCCGGGGGATGAGAACCTCCGGGCTCACCAGGAAGCTGTGCGAGAAGAACTCCTTGAATCCCAGGATGTATGCCACCGGCTCGCGCAGCGAACGCCGCTTGAGCAGGACGCGAAAAGCCGAGAGCTCTTCGCCGGATAGAGGCCTGTCCATGTCGAGATAGAGGTGGATGCGCTCTCTGCCCAGTGCGTGCGACAGGAGGACCTCGGCGTCCAGTCTGGGGTTCTCGACCCCCTTGCCCTCGAGGTATCCCTTGGCCCAGGCGAGAACCGAGCGGACGGTCCAGGTCACCGGCTTTCAGCTCCCGGTGTGCTTGAGGGCCTCGGCTTGGTAATGGGAGGCGAGCTCGTCCACGAGCTCGTCGATATCTCCTTCGAGGATCTGGGGGAGCTTGTGGAGGGTGAGGTTGATCCGGTGGTCCGTCACTCTTCCTTGGGGGAAGTTGTAGGTCCGGATCCGCTCGCTGCGGTCCCCCGAGCCCACCTGCGATCTTCGCTGCGATGCGATCTCCTCGTCCTGGTCCTCCCGGAACTTCTGGAGGATCCTCGAACGGAGCACCCGCATGGCCTTGGCCTTGTTCTTGTGCTGGGACTTCTCGTCCTGGCACGAGACCACGATGCCCGTCGGGATGTGCGTGATGCGCACCGCAGACTCGGTCTTGTTCACGTGCTGGCCGCCGGCGCCCGACGACCGGTAGGTGTCGATGCGCAGGTCCTGGGGGTCGATCTCGACGTCGACCTCCTCGGCCTCGGGCAATACCGCCACCGTGACCGCAGACGTGTGAATCCTGCCGCTCGCCTCGGTGACCGGCACCCGCTGAACGCGGTGCACCCCGCTTTCATACTTGAGGCGCGAGTAAGCCCCACGGCCGCCTATGGCCGCGATGACTTCCTTGATTCCGCCGATGCCCGTCTCGTTGATGCTCAGGAGCTCGACCTTCCAGCCTCGCCCCTCGGCATACCGGGTGTACATCCGGAAGAGGTCGGCGGCGAACAGGCCCGCCTCCTCTCCTCCGGTACCCGCCCTGATCTCCAGGATCACGTCCTTGTTGTCGTTGGGATCCTTGGGCGCCATGATGAGCCTCAACTCCTGCTCGAGCTCTTGCCGCTCTTTCCGCAGGTCTTCGAGCTCCTCGCGCACCAGGGCCTTCATGTCGGGATCGGGGTCATCGAGCATGGACTCGTGCTCGTCGATCTCGGCGTTCACGGTCTTGAGGCGCTGGTAGGGCCTCATGAGTTCTTCAAGACCGGCGTGTTCCCGGGCAAGCTCGGTGTACTTGGAGTGGTTCTGGACGACCTCCGGGTCGGCCAGGAGATCGGAGAGCTCGTGGTAGCGGGCCTCGACCTCCTTGAGTTTTTCCAGCATATTGACTGCCAACCAGGCTTACTTCTTCTCCGCCTTGTTGAGGTAATCCCCGTATTTTCTCCGGAACAGCTCGGCCTTGCCCGCAGTGGTAGTCAGCCTCTGCTGGCCGGTGTAGAAGGGGTGACAGGCGCTGCAGATTTCCACCCTGATGTCTTTCTTGGTGGAACGCGTCTTGAAGCTGTTCCCGCATGCGCAGGTAACCGTTGCTTCGTGATATTCCGGATGGATGCCTTTTTTCATGGCTCGCTACTCCTATTTGTTCATTGACTCCAAGAAGTCGGCATTATTATCCGTCTTCGATAATTTGTCCAGCAGAAATTCGATGCTGTCGACGGGATTTAAGGGACTCAGGAGCTTCCGCAGGATCCAGATGCGGTCAAGCTGCTCCCGCGGGATCAGCAGCTCCTCCTTCCTGGTGCCGGACTTGGAGATGTCGACCGCCGGGAAGATCCTGCGCTCCATGATGGAACGATCGAGGTGGATCTCCATGTTGCCGGTGCCCTTGAACTCTTCGTAGATAACCTCGTCCATGCGCGATCCCGTGTCGATCAGGGCCGTAGCGATGATGGTGATGCTGCCGCCCTCCTCGATATTCCGGGCGGCCCCGAAGAACCGCTTGGGCTTCTGCAGGGCATTGGCGTCGATGCCGCCGGAGAGGAGCTTTCCCGACGGGGGACACACGGTATTATGGGCCCGGGCGAGCCGCGTGAGCGAGTCGAGCAGAATGACCACGTCCTTCTTGTACTCCACCAGCCGCTTGGCCTTCTCCATCACCATCCGGGCGACCTGGACGTGCCGGGACGCCGGTTCGTCGAAGGTGGAGGCCACCACCTCGCCTTTGACCGACCGCTGCATATCCGTGACCTCTTCAGGCCGCTCGTCGATGAGCAGGACCATGAGGATCACCTCGGGATGGTTGGCGGTGATGCTGTTGGCGATGTTCTGGAGCATCATGGTCTTTCCGGCCTTGGGCGGGGACACGATGATCCCCCGCTGCCCCTTGCCGATGGGCGAGAGCAGGTCCAGGGTGCGGCCGGTGAGGTTGTCGTGCGTGGTCTCCAGGGTGAACTTCTCCATGGGATACAGCGGCGTGAGGTTGTCGAAGGGCACCCGGTGCTTGGCTTCCTCGGGATCTTCGTTGTTGATGGTTTCGAGCTTGAGCAAAGCGAAGTATCGCTCGTTGTCCTTGGGCGGCCGGATCTGGCCCCGCACCTCGTCGCCGTTCTTGAGGTTGAACTTGCGGATCTGGGAAGGTGAGACGTATATGTCGTCCGGACCGGGCAGATAGCTGTAATCGGCCGAGCGCAGGAATCCGAACCCGTCCGGCAGGATCTCCAGGGTGCCCTGGCCGGAGATGTAGATATCCTTTTCCGACTGGGCCTGGAGGATGGCAAAGATCAGCTCCTGCCTGGTCATGGTGGCAGAACCTTCGATGTTGAGCGCATTTGCGGTTTCCAGCAGTTCCTTGGGCTCCACCTTCTTCAAGTCTTCTAAATGCATATCAGTGTCCTTTCGGCTATGTAAGTGAAGTGCTGTAGAATAGTGAAGAAACACTACAAGCAGTTTGGTATCGTCTGAACTAAATGAATCGCGGACCAAAGTCAAGGAGAAAAAAAGCGGGAAAGGGCTTAACTTCAGGGCCTTTTCCCGCTTTTTCAAATCATTTGGAAACCCTTATTCCTTTGTGAGCACCCCCTGCGGATGGAACTTCCTTCCACAGGCCTTTTCCGAGTAGCCCATCTGATCGAGGTACGGGGTGATGCCGCCCATGAAGAACGGCCAGCCGGCACCCATGATCACGCCGGTATCCACGTCCTTGGGGCTCGCCACCACACCTTCCTTGAGGATGTAATCGATTTCCTGGGCAACCCTGATGAGCACGCGATCCTTGATCTCCTGGTCCGTGAAGCTCTTGTTGCCCTGCGGCCAGCCGGCCTTGATCTCGGGGTCCACGTCCACGCCCTTCTCGGTGAACACGACCATCTGCTTCTTGCCTTTTGCCACCAGGTTCTTCAGGCCCTGGCTCACCGGGAACCTCTCGGGGAACGCGGCGTTGAGGGTCTCCTGCACGTGCAGGGCGATGGCCGGGCCCACGAGCGCGGCCAGGGTGAAGGGCGACATGGGGAAGCCCAGGTCCACCACGGCGTTGTCGACCTGCATAAAATCGGCGCCCTCGTCGATGCACTGGAAGATGCCGTCCATCCAGGCCAACAGGATCCGGTTGACCAGGAAGGCCGGGGCGTTCTTCACGAGCACCGGGGTCTTCTTGATCCGCTTGGCGATGTCGAAGGCTGTGGCCAAGGCCACCTCACTGGTCTTGTCGGCCTTGATGATCTCCACCAGGGGCAGCACCGCGATCGGGTTGAAGAAATGGAAGCCCACCACGCGGGAGGGGTCCTTGAGGAATTTCGCCATCTCGGAGATGTCGAGCGACGAGGTGTTGGTGAGGAACAGGCACTCGGGCTTGCAGACTCCCTCGAGCTCGCCGAATACCTTCTGCTTGATGCCCATCTCTTCGAATACGGCCTCGATCACGAAGTCGCATTCTTCAAAGCCGTCATAGGTCACGGTGCCGGTAATGAGATCCTGGCCCATCCACCTGGCGTCGGCCTCGGACATCCTGCCCTTCTTGACCCGCTTGGCGAGCTGGTCGCGCACGTAGGCGAGTCCTTTGTCCACGAACTCCTGCTTGATGTCCTTCATGACAACCGGACACTCGAAACGCTGCGCGAAGAGCAGGGCTATCTGGGAGGCCATGAGCCCCGCGCCGATGATGCCGATCTTGTTGATGCTGTAGCCCTTGACCTCCTTGGGCGGCCTGCCCGGGAGCTTCTTGGCCCTTCTCTGGGTGAGGTCGAAGGCATAGACGCTGCTGAGGAACTGCCGGGACTTGATCATGTCGGCCAGGGTCTGGCTCTCCTGCTCGAAGCCCTCGTCCAGGGTCCACGTACCCGCGCCCCTGATGAGATCCAGGGCCCGGTAGGGGGCCTCGGCGCCGGAGTGCACCCTGCCCATGATCGCGAACTTGGTGTTGTTGTAGAGCTCGTCGCTCATCTTCGGGTCCACGGCCTTGCGCTCCACCTTCTCCTCGCCCGTGATGATGCGCTCGAGGAAGGCCAGAGACTCGTCCACGAACTCGGCCGGCGCGAAGATCCGGTCGGCCAGGCCCATCTCGAAGGCCTTGATGGAGTTGATCATGGTGTTCTGGTTGAGCGGGTTGGTGATGATGAGCTTGATCGCGACCTCGGGCCCTGCCAGTTTCGTGACCAGCTGGGTGCCGCCCCATCCGGGCACCAGGTTCAGGAAGGTCTCGGGCAGGGCATAGTGGTCGCAACCGCCCGGGCTCTTGGAGATGGTACGGTAGTCGTGGTAGAGCCCCACCTCGACCCCGCCTCCCATGGCGGCGCCGTTGATCGCGGCGACCGTCGGGATCTTGAGGTCCATGATGCGCTTGAAGGCTGCATGTCCCATCCTGCCGATCTGGAGAGCATCCTCCCGGGACATCCCGGGGTCCACGCTCATGATGTCCGCTCCCACGTTGAAGATGAAGGGCTTGCCAACCAGCAGCCAGCCCTTGACGTCAGGATCGCTCTCCACCGTGTCCAGGATCTTGTTCAGGTATTCGAAGGCCTCGAATCCCCAGGTGTTGGGGATGTTGTAGCTCTCGCCGTTGTCCATGGTGACAATGGCGATCTTTCCGGCTTTCTTCGATTCGTAGTAATTGAGCTTGCATACCGTGACGTATTTGGCCATCTCACCACCTCCTATAAGTCTTTGCCAACGACGTTTTCCCACAGGATCGAGCCGCCCATGCCCAGCCCTACGCACATGGTGGTGAGGCCGTAGCGTGCCTTGGGATTCATCTCGAAATCCTGGGCCAGCTGGATGCTCAGACGCACACCCGAGCTCGCCAGGGGATGTCCGATTGCAATGGTGCCGCCGTAGGGGTTGAGCCTCGGGTCTTCGGGGAGCTGCATGCCGAAGTGCTTCATGAAGCCCACGGCCTGCACGGCAAAGGCCTCGTTGAGCTCGATGATGTCTATGTCATCGAACTTCATGCCGCAGCGCTTGAGCACCTTTTCCGTGGCCGGAACCGGTCCCCAGCCCATGACGGAGGGATCGACGCCCACGAAGGCGGCGCCCACAAAGCGCATCTTGGGCTTGATGCCGAGCTCCTTGCACTTGGCCCCGGACATGATCAGCGACACGCACGCGCCGTCGTTGAGGCCCGAGGAGTTGGCGGCCGTTACCCTGCCCGCCTTCTTGAAGGGGGTCTTGAGGTTCTTCATGCCCTCGAGCGTCACACCCCTGCGCGCCTGCTCGTCCCTGTCGGCCACCTTCCAGCCCCCGGGGGTAAACACCGCCATGTTCACGCAGTGCTTGTTGTAATAGCCTTTGTCGAAGTTGTCGAAGTACCGCTGGGTCACCTTCAGGGCGTACTCGTCGGCCTCTTCCTTGGTCACGGGCTGCTCACCGTTCTCAGGCATCCAGTCGTGGAGCCTCTCCGCCGTCACCCCCATGTTGAAGTACTTGACCTCCACCATCTTCTCGGTAACGATCCTGGGGTTGGGGTCCGCCCCTGCTCCCATGGGATGGTGAGCCATGTGCTCCACGCCGCCCGCAATAATGATATCGGCTGCATTCGTTCTGATGAACGAGGCGCCGATGGCCTGGCAGGTCATGCCGCCCGCGCACATCCGGTCGACCGAGAAACCGGCCACCGATACGGGAAGCCCGGCGGTCAGGACCGTGGTGCGGCCCATGGTCGTACCCTGGTCACCCACCTGGGTGGTCGCCCCCCAGATGTTGTCGTCCACCTCGTCCCAGGGCACGGTGGGGTTCCTCCGGATCAGCTCCCGCATGACCTTGCTGACCATGTCATCGGCGCGGGTGGTCCAGTAGAACCCATCGGGCCTCGCCTTTCCGAACCAGGTACGAACGCCGTCTACAAAATAGGCATCTCTGAGATCCATACTACCCTCCTTCTTGGGATATTCCCTCGTCTTGCCTTGATTGACCGCGCATACAAGAAACCGCGTGTAATCCATGCATGAATGCAACTGCATCGCGTAGATCAAGCTATACTCTCCGGGAAGGCCGGAGTCAAGACAATACTGAATGAGTATTCATTTTTGAACTACATAAAACTAGCGTTTTCGGCATGCTCTGTCATCCGAAGGAGGGATGTCCGGCGTCCAGTTCCAGGGGGTGCACCACCCCTTGGGGATCTTGGGAATGCGGACCGGGACCTTATCTTCGAGGAAGGACGTGAAATGCTTGACTCCGGAGGAGCTCCGGGTTTAGAGCGCCGCCTCGTCCAGGAAGCCCTCTCCGTCCGGCCAGAGGACCTTCATGGGATTGACGTCCCGCTCGATGCCCTTTACCCGGATGGCGCCCATGGCTTCGAACCGCACCAACAGCCGGGCATGGTGAGGGATCGCCTCGACGGTCCTGCTTGAGACCACGATCTCGCCGGGCAGGCTTACTGATTCGAGCCTCTGGGCGAGGTTCACCGGCTCTCCGATCACGGTGTAGTTCATCTGGTTCTTTGTCCCGATATTGCCCGCGAGCACCTCGCCGGTGGCGATCCCCACCCCTACGTCGATGGGAAAGAGGCGGTCGCGCTCGAGCTGGCGCTTGAGCTCCCTGACACCTTTCTGGATATCCACGGCGCACTCGATGGCGCGCACCGGGTCGCTTTCGTCGGAATCGGGAATTCCGAAGACCGCCATGACCCCATCTCCCAGGAACTTGTCCAGCATTCCTCCGTGCTTGAAGATAATGGGAACCACGGTGGCGAAAAACCGGTTGAGCACCTCCACCACGTCTTCGACCGCGTTCTTCTCCACCAGCGAGGTGAAGCCCGAGATATCGGCGAAGACGATGCTCACGGTTTTTCTCTGGCCGCCGAGCCCGGTCATGCGCTCGTCAGCCACCAGCCGCTCGGCCAGCCCCGGCGAGAAGTACCTGCCGAGGTTCATCCGCTTCTTTTCCAGGTCGAGCAGGTCCTGGTAGGTCCGCACCAGGGATGCCGTGATGGAGAGCTGGTCGGCGATGAGCTCGAAGAACCTCAGGTCGTTGGGCCCGAAGGAGCCGGCGATGTTGTCGCGGAAGTTGATCACCCCGATGCAGCATCCCTCGGAGATGATCGGCACGCAGGCGAGCGAGCCCTGCTGGTCGGTTCCCCGGTTGGTGAAGTTCGGGTCTTTCATCACGTCCGGGATGTAGATGGTCCTTCCGGTCTCCAGGACTTTCCCAGCCACCCCCTCCCCCTTCTTGAGCAGGACGGCCGGTCGCCTGGGGGAGTCCCCCCGCATGGACGCACCCACCACGTGGAGCTCCTGGGTCTCCTCGTCCAGGAGCATCACCGAGACGCTGAAAATGCCCGTTGCCTGCTTGATGATATCGAGCTGGCCGATGAAGAGCTGGTTCCAGTGTGCGAGGCTGGCCCGCTTGAGCGCGTTCCCCAGCTCTTTGAGCAGCGAGAGCTCGGCGATCTTTTGCTCGTACCCCTCTTCCAGGGATACGATCCGTTCCTTGAGTATGGTCTCGATATCCCGTTTGCTCACTTACACTTCCATTATGGCCTGCACCCGGCCAACGACATCCCTGACCTTCTGCGATAGCTCGTCCTGGGATATGGCCGGACCCGGCCTCTCGGACAGGTACTTCACCGCGGCCGTGTTGACCTTCCTGAGGTCCAGTTCCCCGCTGTGCGACAGAACGTCTGCCAGGTGCACGGTCACGGCAAGGGACATGTCCCGCGCCCTGAAGGGCAGGTGGTGGCTCATCAGGCAGTCGACGATCGGTTCGGGAAGGTTCCACCGCTCGGCGATGTATGCTCCCATCTCGGCATGGGAAATGCCCGAGTCCTCCTCCTCCCCTGCCAGGTCTTCCAGGGAGGCCGGCCCGACGATTCCGCCGACGAAGTGCCCCCTCTGCATGAAAACGATCTTCCCCAGGTCGTGCAGCAGGCCCACGGTGTAGAGCCGCTGCTTATTCGTGAATCCCATGTGCGGGCCCAGCCACTGGGACAGGAGCGCCGTCACCAGGCTGTGCTCCCAGAGGCGCCTGGCCTGGGCGGGCGATACCGATTCCATGATCTTGTGGATAGCGATGGAGAAAGCCAGGTTGACCACCTCTTCATTGCCCAGGATCACCACCGCCTGCTCCACGGAGTCGATCTGCCGGTGAAACCCGTAGAAGGCCGAATTAACCACCTTGAGGATCCGGGAGGTCAGCACCGGGTCTTTCTCTATGATTCCCGCCATCTTTGAGGCAGCCAGCAGGGTGTCCCCGGCGAGGCTGATGATCTCCTGGGAAATGGACGGCAGGGTGAACAGGTGCTCCATGTTTCTGAACCTGCGGAGCGTGGTCTTTCCCTTCTCGTTCTTTGCCGCCAGCCTCTCCTGGTATCCCCACGACTGGATCAGGGCCGTGACATCCTCCTGGGGGATATCGGGGGCCGGCTCCCCGCTCGAATAGAGCCCATAGGGGATGTACTCCCGAACCCAGGAGAGCTCCGGATGGTTCTCGGTGTCCACCGCGCATCTCAGCTCTTCCGGGTGCGAGACGAGAAACGCCAGGAACCCATAGAATGTTCCGGAGACGAACCTGCTCTCGGGGTCGCTCTTGCCCTCCGGGTTATGCGCCTGCTTGATCACTTCCCACATTCTCTTCGAACTCGGGGAGGAGCCCATGAACCTGAGCCTCTCGAGGGCCTCCAGGAAGAGCGTCTCGATGTCTTTGCCGTCCTGGGGATACACGGCGATCCCCTTGGGAAGAGAGAGGAACATGGCGGAGGCCTCGTCCGCCTGGGCGTTGAAGAGCCCCACCACGAGCCAGTCCCGCATCTTCACCGCCGTGTCCACGTCGCGCTTTTGGCCCAGGGCCTTTTCGGCATACCGCTTCGGTATCACGACGATCGACATGCAGCCTCCCAGGGAGCGGACCTTCTGCAGCTCGATCTCGAGCGGCGCGAGGATATCCATCTGTTCCATAATTAAGATGTATCGACGAATGGACAACGAATCTTGACTTGAGCGGTTGCGTCCTTTAGGATAACCGATCAAGCCACGATCCTAAAAGGAACCAAGAGATGATCAGTGTTGAGCAAGCCCGGGAAATCATACTGAACAGCATCACCCCCCTGCCCCTGGAGAAGGTTTTCCTGGACCAGGCCCTGGGCAGGTACCTGGCCGAGGATATCGTATCCGGAAGAGACATCCCCTCCTGGGACAACTCGGCCATGGACGGTTACGCCGTGCACACCGCGGATGTCCCCCGCGAAGGGGTGACGCTGCGCATCGCCTATGCAATACCTGCCGGAAGCGTGCCCCAGGGCCCCTTGGGCAGGGGCGAAGCCGTGAAGATCATGACCGGCGCGCCCATCCCTCCGGGCGCGGACGCGGTGGTCAAGAGAGAAGATACCGAAGAACTCGACGGGACTGTCGTCATCCGGACCGTGCCTCGAAAGCACGACAACATCCGCTTCGCTGGAGAAGACATTCGGAAAGGCGACCTGATCTTGCAGCAAGGCACCCTGCTGCAGCCGCCCCAGATCGGGATCCTGGCATCCCTGAGGCGGGTGATGGTCCTGTGCAGGCAGAGGCCGACCGTCGCCGTCATAGCCACAGGCGACGAAGTTGCCGATCTCGACGAAGAGCTCTCTTCCAACAAGATCTCCTCCTCGAACTCCTCCACCCTGGTCGCCTCGATCCGTCAGCTCGGGGCCGTCCCGCTGTACCTGGGGATAGCCAGGGACACTGTCAAGGACCTCAAGGACAAGTTCTCGCAGGCGGCAAGGACTGATCTCATCCTCACCTCGGGCGGTGTATCCATGGGAGACTATGACGTCGTGCGTGAGGTTATGACCCAAGGCGGCAATGCCATGGAGTTCTGGAAGGTCAGGATGAAGCCGGGACGGCCGCTTGCCTTCGGATCCATCGGCGGCATCCCCGCCATCGGGCTGCCGGGAAACCCGGTATCCACCATGATCTCCTTCGACCAGTTCGCCCGCCCCGCCATCCTGAAGTTCATGGGAGCCAGGCACCTCACCCTTCCCAGGCTGCGGGCCAGGCTGGAGACCGACGTGCAGGGGTCCGAAGACCGGCCGCACTATGTCCGCGGCATCCTGAGACAGGACGATGGCGAGCTCTTGGTCGCACCCACCGGGCCGCAGGGATCCGGAATCCTGTCCTCCATGGCAAAGGGGAACTGTTACATGGTCATACCGCAGGGGACAAAAACCCACGAGAAGGGGGAGTACATCACGTGCGAGGTGTTCAGCGGGCAGTGGTAAACGAGAAGAATCCCTTTTCAGGGCCGTGACATCTAAAGTCTCCGTGAAAAATGCTGGAGCATGGGTTTTTGTGCCGATAACTCAAGGGTGAGCATTAACTGTTGACAGTATAAGATTTATCGGTATAAGTACCCTACTTCCTAACAGAAACGGAGGATAGCATGCTGAGGAAAAATGAACTCCTTGAGATAAAGGAGATCCTGGCGGAAATGAAGCACGAGATCCTCAAAAACCTGGGGGAGAGGATCAAGTCACATGACGTTTCTGATCAGAGAGAAATCGGCGACATCTTTGACGATGCAGACATCGAGCAATCCCGGGAGTTCAACCTCCTGCTGAGCACCAGGGAGCGGCAGAAGCTCGACCAGATAGAGAACGCTCTGGCAAGAATGGACAAGGGCGAGTACGGTTTTTGTGAGGACTGCGGGGAAAGTATCCCGGTAGGCCGCCTCAAGGCGATGCCGTTTGCTGTCCTGTGCGTGAAATGCAAATCAGAGAGAGAGAACATGGAAGGCTACTCAACCGTGTATCTCGAGGAGAAGGGATAAGAACATGCCCTACAGGGTTGAGGTCGGCCTGAAGGCCGGCCTCTTTGATGCTCGTGGGGAGCGAACGAAGCAACAGATCCTCCGCGCCTTCCCATCCCTAAACGCGGGCATCGAGGTCCGGTGCATTGACGTCTACACCCTCGATGGCGAGGACCTGCGAGAGGGCTGGATCACCGAGGCCTTCCTCGACCCCGTGATCCAGGATATTTCGATCAATAACCCGCTGAGAACGGACTTCACCTGGTACATCGAGGTCGGATACAAGCCCGGGGTGACCGACAACGTGGGCCGAAGCGCATCGTATGCGCTCGGCCTGATCACCTCCCGGCGCATCCCCGTATACTCTGCCCGCGCCTTCCTCCTCACAGGAGACCTCTCCCGTGACCAGGCGCAGGCGATTGCCCGGGACTGCCTGGCTAACCAGCTGATCCAGTATGTCCGGATCATGGACCCGCTGGAGGCTCGCAAGGCGGCGCCCCATGTCTCGGTGGTCGAGCTGAATCACACCCCCTCGGTCGAGGAGATCCCGCTCGACCTGCCCGATGAAGAGCTGCTCAAGCTTTCCCGGCAGAGGACCCTGTCGCTCAATCTCGCTGAGATGAAGGCGATCGTCTCCCACCTGGCCGACCCGGAGGTGGTTGCCAGGCGCCGCGAGCAGGGCCTCGGCGGGCGGATCACGGACGTGGAGCTCGAGTGCCTGGCCCAGACCTGGTCCGAGCACTGCAAGCACAAGATCTTCCAGGCAGAGATCGAGTACCACGAGAACGGAAAGGTCGAGCGCATTTCCTCGCTGTTCAAGACCTACATCCAGGGGGCGACCCGGGAGATCCGGGAGATGGCCGGGGAAAATGACATCTGCGTGAGCGTGTTCACCGACAATGCCGGCGTGATCCGCTTCACGGACGAGCACCACCTCGTGTTCAAGGTCGAGACGCACAACTCGCCCTCAGCCCTCGACCCCTACGGCGGGGCGCTGACCGGAATCGTGGGTGTCAACCGCGATCCCTTCGGCACCGGGCTCGGTGCCAAGCTCATCTTCAATACCGACGTGTTCTGCTTCGCCGACCCCTTCTACGACAAGGAGCTCCCACCCAAGATCCTGCACCCATTGAGGATCTTCGAGGGGGTCCGTGAAGGGGTCGAGCATGGAGGCAACAAATCCGGCATCCCCACGGTCAACGGATGCATCGTCTTCGACGACCGCTACCTCGGCAAGCCGCTGGTGTACTGCGGCACGGCGGGTATCATGCCCGTGCGGATCAACGGGATCCCCTCGCACATCAAAGACATCAAGCCGGGCGATCTCATCGTGATGTCGGGCGGCAGGATCGGCAAGGACGGCATCCACGGCGCCACCTTCTCCTCCGAGGAGCTGCACGAGGAGTCCCCCACCTCGGCGGTCCAGATCGGCGACCCCATCACCCAGAAAAAGCTCACCGATTTCCTGCTTCGCGCCCGTGACCTGGGCCTGTACCGTGCCATCACCGACAACGGCGCGGGCGGACTCTCCTCCTCGGTGGGCGAGCTTGCCCAGCTCAGCGGCGGATGCCTCATCGAGCTCGACAAGCCACCCCTGAAGTACCCCGGGCTCGATCCCTGGGAAATCCTGCTCTCCGAGGCCCAGGAGCGGATGACCCTGGCAGTGCCGGAAGACTCCATCGATGCCTTCCTCGATCTGTCCGTGCAGATGGACGTGGAATCCACGGTCGTGGGGCGGTTCACGGATTCCGGGTACTTCCACTGCACCTTCTCGGGCAGGACCGTGGCCTACCTGCCCCTCGATTTCCTGCACGGCGGGGTGCCGGTCATGGAACTCACCGCCAGGTGGGAGCCGGCGATAGAGCCCGATCCGCCCACGCCGGAGCCGGAAGACCAGGGGAACGAGCTCGAGAAGATGCTCTCGCGGCTCAACATCTGCTCCAAGGAGTACGTTATCCGGCAGTACGATCACGAGGTCCAGGGCGGGTCCATTATCAAGCCCCTGGTAGGCGCCTGCGCGGACGGACCTTCCGACGCGGCGGTCATCAGGCCGTTGCTCGATATCACGAAAGGAGTGGTGGTCTCCAACGGCATCGTGCCCCGGTACTCGGACATCGACACCTACCACATGGCTGCCTGTGCCCTTGACGAGGCGCTGCGGAACTACGTGGGCGTGGGCGGAGACCCGGGCCACTGGGCATGCCTCGACAACTTCTGCTGGTGCGACCCGGTCAAGAGCGAGCGGAACCCGGACGGCGAGCACAAGCTCGCCCAGCTGGTGCGGGCGAACCGGGCCCTCTACGACTACACACGTGCATTCCGCTGTCCCCTGATCTCCGGCAAGGACAGCATGAAGAACGACTACATAGGCCCGGGAATCAAGATCTCCATCCCGCCCACGATCCTGATCTCCGTGATCGGGGTGATCCAGGACGTGGAAAAGGCCATCACCATGGACTTGAAGAGACCGGGAGATCTCATTTACCTGCTCGGACCCACGAGGAAGGAGCTGGGCGCGAGCGAGTATTTCGCCTCGAAGGGCTTCGTGGGGGCTTCGGTCCCCCGGGTCGACGCAAAGACCGCGCTCGAGAGGTACGTGAAGTTCCATGCCGCGGCTTCGCACCGCCTGATCGCCTCGGCCCATGATCTCTCAGACGGGGGCCTCGCGGTGGCACTGGCGGAGGCGGCCTTTTCCGGAGGCGTCGGTGCGGACATCGACCTGGCCATGGTGGACTGCGAGGTCGGGATGACCGACACCGAGATCCTCTACTCCGAGTCACAGAGCAGAATTCTCATCTCGGTTTCTCCGGAGAACAGGCGGGAGATAGAATCGATCTTCGGGAGCGACGCACGCCTCATCGGCGAGGCCATGCCCGAGCAGCGGCTCATCGTACGGGCGAAAAACAACGAGGTCCTCATCGACCGCGACCTGGAATCGCTGAAGCGGTCGTGGAAGGCCAGGCTGGACTTCTAGTATGGCACAGATCAAGGCACTGGTAATCGCCGGTTTCGGCACCAACTGTGAAATGGAGATGTCGCACTGCTGCAGGCGCGCAGGGGCCCTGAGCGACATCGTGCACATCAGCGACATCCTCAACGGATCGACCAGGCTCTCCGATTACCACTTCCTCAACCTCGCCGGCGGATTCTTGGATGGCGATGACCTGGGCAGCGCCCAGGTCGAGAGCGTCCGGCTCAAGCACGCCAGGATCCAGACAACCGGCAGGACGCTCTTCGAGGAGATCCTGGAATTCATCGGCAAGGGCATGCTCATCTTGGGCGTGTGCAACGGCTTCCAGGTCCTGGTGAAATCCGGGCTCCTGCCGGGGAACCCCCTGGGCAGGCGCAGGGTATCCCTTACCTTCAACGACTCTGCAAGGTTCGAGGACCGATGGGTTCACCTCGCCGTAGATCCCTTGAGCCCCTGTGTCTTCACCCGCGGCCTGGAGAGGATTTACCTGCCGGTTCGCCATGGAGAGGGAAAGCTCGTCTGCGACTCGCAAAGCACGCTCAGCGAGATCATGACCGGCCATCTGGCCGCGGTGCGGTACGCGGACGAGACCGGAGCACCCACCATGGAGTATCCCTTCAACCCCAACGGCTCTGCCGAGTCGATCGCCGGGATCTGCGATGCAACGGGACGGATCTTCGGCCTCATGCCGCACCCGGAGGCGTTCAACCATCCCGCGAACCACCCCGCATGGACGAGGCTCGACAAGCTGCCGCCAGCGGGCGAAGGCATGGCCCTTTTCGACAATGCGGTAAGGTTCCTCAGGGGAATCGTCTAGCCCATCGGCTCCTCGGCTGGAAACGGCCCCGGTCAGGACCGGTATTGCTCGAAGTAAGGGTAGCCTCTCATGCCCTCTTCGTACATGTTCATGATCTCCCGTCGCTCCCGGGGCGTGATGAGGTCGTCCCGGATGGCCTGCTCGGCGATGGCGCGAAACTGCTTGGTCATCTCCTTGGGGTCATACTCCACGTAGGACAGCACATCCGCCACCGTGTCCCCCTCGATCTCTCTCACAAAGCTGTAGCTCCCGTCCTCGTGCACCCGGATGCTCACCACGTTGGTGTCGCCCAAGAGGTTGTGGAGGTCGCCCAGAGTCTCCTGGTATGCCCCCACCAGGAAGACGCCAAGGTAATAATCCTCGTTTTCCCTCAAGGTGTGCAGCTTCAGGGCGCGACGCACGCCCTGCCTGTCGATGAAGCGATCGATCTTTCCATCGCAATCACAGGTGATGTCCGCAAGGATCGCGTTGCGCTCCGGCATCTCGTCGAGACGGTGCACGGGCATCACCGGGAACAGGTGCCCGATGGCCCAGGAATCGGGCAGAGACTGGAACACGCTGAAGTTGGCGTAGTAGGTGTCACACAGGGCGGTCTCGATATCCATGAGGTCCTTGGGCACGACCTTGAGCTTCTTGACGTTTTCGCTCAACGCCTGGATGATGTTCCAGAATATCTTGTCGCCCAGGGCGCGCTGCCTCATGGTGAGGTCTCCGATCTTGAACATCTGGCGGATCTCGTCCCGGTAGTACAGGGCATCGTTGTAGCACTCCTGGAGATTCCGAACGCTCAAGGATTTCAGTACCTCGAACATGTTCATGATGACCTCCGGGGTGTCCTTTGGCAGCTCATCGGGCACGGAGTCCGTGTCGATGGAACTGGTATCGAAGATGTTGAACAGCAGCACGGAGTAGTACGCCACCGTGGCGCGGCCCGACTCGGTGATGATCGTGGGGTGAGGGATATTGTACTCGCTCAGGATGACCATGATGGCCTCGATCATGTCGGCGCAGTACTCGTCCAGGGTATAGTTGCGCGAGTTCATGTAGTTGGTGTGTGATCCGTCGTAGTCCACAGCAAGCCCGCCGCCGAGGTCGAAGTAGCCCATGGCCGCACCTTCGAGCACCAGCCCGGCATACACCCGGCACGCTTCCTGGATGGAAGCCCTGATGTCCCGGATATTGGGGATCTGGGAGCCCAGGTGGTAGTGGAG
>JBASVF010000048.1:0-11907 GCA_049275795.1 Desulfomonilia bacterium | reverse complement strand
TCCAGCGCCTCCCTGATCTTCGGATTGCCCCGCCCCACGTTGAAGCACCCCGCGGAGCTGAAGCAGTCGAAGAACTTTCTGCCCGACACGGCGTCCACAACTGTGCACCCCTGCCTGCTGCGTTCGTGGATGTCCAGGTGGGCGCATCTCAGGTACCTGACCTGCCCCCTGGAGATATGCCTCCCGAAGAGGTAGTGGATGTAGTCCCTCTCCGGAACCTCCATGGCCTGGAATTGCCTGCATTCCATATCCTCCTCCTTGTAAATGCGTGATTTTCTCACGCATGAACCTCCCCGGCAGGCCAAGTGGTGCATGAACCGTCATGCCGGGTGTTTCGATTCCCTCAAACCGGGGCTCTCTTGAGCCTCTTCCTGAAAAGCCCCATGCCCGCCTTGCAGCGATTCGCCCGGCCGGTCGCGGCCCTCGCCATGATGATCGTGGGAAAGCCCGTGGGGGTGGGCCCGCACGCCTGCCTATCCCTGAAGCCGAAAGATCGGTAGAGATGGCGGGCTGGCTTTCCCTGGGCGCTGGAGCGGTCAAAGGTCCGGACCGTGACCTCCTCACAGGGGTCCAGCCGTGCCAGGGCATGGTCCAGCAGGGCCCTGCCCAACCCCCTGCCCCGGAAGCGTTCGGCTACCCCGAACCAGTCTATCTCGTTCCTGAAGCCATTCACCACGATGCCCCCGCAGAGCGGCGCTCCCGGAGGGCCCTCGTTCTCTCTTACGCACCAGGCGCGGCCTTCACGGATTGCTTCCACCAGGGCCTGGTGGAATGACAGGTCATTGACCATGGGACCGAAGAGAGGCTCCAGCTCAGCCGCCAAGGCGAGCCAGCCCTCGAAATCCTCAATGGATGCGGAATGTATCTCCATGACACCTGTTCCCCCTCCCGCAGCGGGTCTCTCCTGACTTAATACCGGATAACCGCCTGATTGTGAAACTTTTTATTCAAGAAGTTATCTGCCGTGAAAAGCGCCAGCCACGGCATGGCCAGCGGCGGGAGCTGAATCTCCTCCGGGCCTTGAGACCCCGGCGAACGTGCGCCTCGAGAATGACACCAGGAAAATTGAGGACGAGAACCTCGCAAAGGCCCTCTCTCATGGCAGACAGCCTCGATCAGGAGGATGACGATTGTCGCGCGCAGGACGTTCGTTCAGCGTGGGGCCGCAAACCCGCCCGCCCCCAAAGAGAACATTTCTTTGAGCAACCCTTTTCCTGCGGCTTTTTCCATTTTTCCTTACAGCATGTCCAAGAACTCGTGCCACGGGGTGGCGAAGAGCGTCTCGGTGGTCGAGTTGCCGTAGGCCCTGATGATCATGGCCGCCTTTTCCACCTGCTTCGGGTCGTCCGATTCGACGATGTCCACGACGTCGAAGCGGCCCAGGACGGCATAGCTCTGCTTCCAGTGGACTCCGGGACACTCGCTCTTGATCTTCTTTGAGACCTTGTCCGCCATTTCCCTGTAGATACTCGGATCTTTCAATGCTTCGGGGGACAACTTGCTCAATATTACGTACGTTTGCATCCCTGCCTCCTTTGCCTGCAAAGGTCCGGGCGGAACTCTTCCCAGATGCAGGTACTGCCCGCATTCAAGAGCTATAGAGTACGTTTCCCCGCCGCGAAATCAACCTGCAGGGCCGTGCCGAGTTCCGGCCGGCTTGCGGTCCCGTTTCTTCCCCCGGTCTTCGTCGCCCTTGTAGGGCACGGGAACATACTGGACCGAAGGCCTCTGCTGCTGCGCTTGGGGGAACAGGTCCATGAGCCGGTAGATGGTGCCCGGCACCTGATTCGTGACGTTGATCCCCAGCTCCCTGGCCTCTTCGAAGAAGATGGGGTGGTCGTGGGTCCGTCTCCCCTCGGTGAGCTCGGCCACGATCCGCCCGGCTTCCTCAGGACCCAGCCGGTCCGAGACGAGGGCCTCAACGAAGTCTCTCACCTGCTTGAGGGCCTTGTTCGAGATGTCCGCCATGACGAAGGTCTCGTCGTCGATGTCCTTGGGTTCTTTCTTCTCCACGGCATGGAGAATGGAAACCGCGGGGAACTTCCCTACCTGCGGGTCCACCGGCCCGAGAACGGCATTGCCGTCCATGGCCACCTCGTCGGCAGCCAGGCACAGCAGGGTTCCTCCGGACATGGCATAGTGGGGGACGAACACGGTGACCTTGGCTGGGTGGCGCTTCAGCGCCATGGCGATCTGCTTCGAGGAGAGCACGAGTCCCCCGGGCGTGTGGACAATCAGGTCGATGGGCATGTCCCGGGGGGTGAACCTGACGGCCCGCAGGACCTCCTCGGAATCGTTGATGTCGATGTACTTCATGATCGGTATCCCGAAGAACTTCATGGTCTCCTGCCGGTGTATCAGCGTGATCACCCGTGAATTGCGCGCCTTCTCGATGGCCCTGATGAGCCTCATCCTTCGGACCTGCATGATTTTCTGCTGGAAAAGGGGAATAAGGAGAGCGGCAATGAGCAGGAGCCACAACAGGTTCCACGCATCGTCCATGGATTTCTCCTCGCGCGCATGTGCTCCCGGCAAGACGCCTTGTTTCGGATACGAGGCGGCCGGTGCACCGGGTGCGGAATGCGCACCTGCAGATAATGATAGCCCTCCTCACAGCAAAGGCCACTCGGCCATGGCGCCTTGTCGCAGCCGTCCCTTTCTTGAGGACCTCACTCGTGCCGAAGGGCCTCGATGGGGTCCATACGCGCCGCCTGGCGGGCCGGGAAGTACCCGAAGATCACTCCCACCGTGGCGGAGAACACGAATGCCACGATCACGATGCCCGGGTTGAAGACAAAGGGCAGGGAAAGAAGGTGCGCGGCCAGGGCGGCGGCCCCGAGCCCCAGGATGATGCCGAAGAGCCCGCCCAGGGACGAGAGTACCACAGCCTCGATGAGGAACTGCAGGAGCACCTCGCTCTCCAGCGCGCCGATGGCCAGGCGCGTGCCGATCTCACGGGTACGCTCCGTCACCGATACCAGCATGATGTTCATGATCCCGATTCCGCCAACCAAGAGGCTCACTGCGGCGACCGCGCCGAGGAGCGCGGTGAGCACCTGCGTAGTGCTCGTGAGCGTGCTGACGATCTCCTGCATGTCACGGACGTGGAAATCGTCATCTCCTCCAGGGGTTATACGTCTGCGCTCGCGCATCAGGCGTTCGATGTCTTCCTTGACCTTCTCGGTGGGCACGCCGTCGGCTGCCGAAACCATGATCCCCTCTACATCCGTGCTGCCTGTGATGCGCCGCTGGAGGGTCCTGATCGGTACGAGCACCATGTCGTCCTGGTCCTGGCCGAAGCTCGACTGCCCCTTGGGGGCAAGCACACCCACCACCTGGCAGGAGAGCCGGTCGAGCCTGATGAGGGAGCCCAGGGGATCTCTCTCGCCGAAAAGTTCCTTGCGCACGGTCTCCCCCAGGATGCAGACGGCGCTGCCGGAGCTGAGTTCGGCCGGGGTGAAGAGCCGGCCCTGGGCCAGCGGCCAGTCGCGCACCTCGAGGTAGTCGTTGGTGCTGCCCATGACCGAGGTGGCCCGATTCCGGTTTCCGAAGATCGCCTGCGCGGATTTGCTCGAGAAGGGCGCCACGGCCTCCAGGCCGAAGATCTCGTGTTCGATGGCCCGGGCATCCTCGATCTTGAACCTATCGGCAACGACCCTCACCCCACCCGGCCCGCGGAAGCCCTGGCCCGGCCTGACCTGCAACATGTTGGTGCCGAGGCTGGAGATCTCGGCCTTGACCTGCTCGGTGGCGCCGTCGCCCAGTGTTACCATGATGATGACCGCGGCTACGCCGATGACGATGCCCAGGATTGTGAGGAACGACCTGAGCAGGTTGCGGCGGATGGCCCTGAGGGCCAGCACGAAGGTTTCCCAGATCATGGGGCGCACCCCCCGTTGTGTTCCTCGGAGTCGATGAGCCCGTCCAGGAAGTGGATGACCCGCCGGGCATAGCCCGCCATGCCGGCGTCGTGGGTTACCATGACGATGGTCACGCCCCGCTCGCGGTTGAAGGTGCACAGGAGGTCCATGATCTCGCGGCTCCGCGTGGAGTCGAGGTTACCGGTCGGCTCGTCGGCCATGAGCACCTCCGGCTCGATGACCATGGCCCTGGCGATGGCCACCCGCTGCTGCTGTCCGCCGGAGAGCTCGGCGGGCGTATGGTATTCCCAGCCGTCGAGCCCCACGGCGCGGAGAGCCTCGCAGGCCTTCTCGCGCCGCCTGCGCGCCGGCACGCCCCGGTAGATCAGGGGCAGCTCCACGTTCTCGAGCGCCGAGGTGCGGTTCAGGAGATTGAAGCCCTGAAACACGAACCCGAGATAGTTCCGGCGCAGGATGGCCCGCTTGTCACGGGACAGGGCCCCCACGTCCACGCCCTTGAACCAGTAGGTCCCCGAGGTGGGGGTGTCCAGGCAGCCCAGGATGTTCATGCAGGTGGACTTTCCCGATCCGCTGGGCCCCATCACGGCAACGAACTCCCCATTGCCGATGGTGAGGTCGATGCCCTTGAGCGCATGCACGGCCGCGGTCCCCGAGCCATATACCTTGGTGATGCCCTCCAGGCGGATGAGTGCGCCGTTGGCTTGTGCTGTGTCCATGGATCTCATTTCCCCGCGCTCATGGCCCCGACGATGAGCTCCATTCCCGGAGTCACGTCACCGGAGACGAGCTCAGTCATGAGGCCGTCGGTCTCCCCGACAATGACATCTATCGGCACGGGAGTTCCCTGCCGAAGCGCCCAGACTCTCCGCTCGCCCGTCACGGCCTTTTCACTGGTCCCGATTTGAGACGCCCTCGTCGCACGTCTCGGCGGGCCGGGCATGATCTTGCCCATGATGCCGGCTTTTCCGCCGTCCTCCCCCAGCGCCGCGCCGGGTGTAAATCTCAGGGCGGCGTTGGGCACCAGGAGAACGTCTTTCACCTCGTGCACGGTGATATCAGCGGTCGCGGTCATTCCGGGCCTCAGGAGCAGGCTCGTATTGTCAACCGCGAGCACGGTCTTGTAGGTGACCACACCTCCCTCGTTGTTCGCGCTGTAGCGGACCTGTGTGACCTCGGCGGGGAATACCCTGCCCGGGTAGGCGTCCACCGTGAAGGTGGCCCGCTGCCCGGGCTGCACCCTCCCCACGTCCGCCTCGTCGAGGTCTACATGCAGCTCCATACTGGTGAGATCCTCGGCCAGGGTGAACAGCACCGGCGCCTGCAATGAAGCGGCAACGGTCTGCCCCGGTTCCACGCTCCGGGCGAGCACGATCCCGTTGATGGGCGATCGGATGAGCGTCTTGGAAAGGTCGGTACGGTTCGCCTCAAGGGTCGCGCTTGCCTGTGAGACCTGCGCCCGTGCCGCCGCCTCGTCGGCCCTGGCGCGCTCGACGGCGGCCTCGGCCGCGTCCAGGTCCATGGCTGCAGGGCTCCTGCCCCCGGTGAGCTCGTGAACCTGCTGCATCCGGTTCAGCTCGGAGATGGCCTCCTTCACCGTTGCCCGGGCCTGCAGGACCTTGGCCTGGGCGGATTCCAGGGCGGCCTCGGACTTCCTGATCTCGGCCTCGAGCAGTGAGGTATCCAGCCGTGCCAGGACCTGGCCCACCGTGACCCGGTCGTTGAAGTCGACCTCCACGCTCTTGACGATCCCGGAGCGTTCGCTGCCCACGTCTACCTGGTTGGTGGGTTCGAGGTTCCCGGTGGCGCTCACGGTGATCGTCAGGTCTCCGCGCCGGGCCTGCTGGGTCTGGTAGGCAACCTCAGGCCCGCCGCCGGAGAACCCCCACGCGAAAAGGGCCGCCGTCACAACCAGGGCAAGGGCCCCGGTCATGCCCCATCGCTTGAGCCGCGCATGCGCGGTACCGCCTGAGCCCGTCTCCAGCATCTTCTCGATTTCGTCTTGAGGCTGCTGAACTCGTTCCTTCATCCCTCTTTCCTCTTTTCGTCCTGTTCTCCCTGTGAGGCCCACCCGCCGCCGAGCGCCTTGTAGAGCCTCACCAGGTTCGATGTCACCGCGCCGCCGCTCTGGGCGAGCTCGTCCTGGGCCGTCAGCAGAGAGCGCTGAGCATCGAGCAGGACGGTGAAGTCGATGAGCCCTGCATTATACTTGTGCTCGGCCAGCTCGGCAGCCTCCCGGGCCGACCGCTCCGCATTCACGAGAAAAGACCTTCGCTCCTGCTCTTTTGCGTATGCATAGAGGATGTTCTCCACCTCTTCCAGGGCTGTGAGGACGGCTGCCTCGTACCTGATGAGGGCCTGTTCCTGCAGCGCGGACTGGACTTCGATATTGGCCCTGATCGATCCCGCCGAAAAGATCGGGATGCTGATGCGAGGGCCGTAACTGTATGTCCTGCTCCCGGCGGTGAGCAGATCTCCGGCCGACGGGGCGCTCCAGCCGATCGACCCGCCGAGGGTGATCTTCGGGTACAGCTCCGAGACAGCCACCCCGACCCGCGCGCTCTGGCTCGCGAGCTCGCGCTCGGCCTGCCGCACGTCGGGCCTGCGCCTGAGCACGTCCGCGGGGGCGTCCACGGGGACCTCGGGCGGGATCACGGGCACCGGACGGTGATCCGCCAGCTCCGGGTGTACGGCCCCGGGCCGTTCACCCAGGAGAACCGCCAGGCGGTTCTTTGCCCCTTCGATCGAGGAGGTGAGGGCAGGTATCCGTGACCGGGTGCTCTCGAGGTTCGAGCGGGCCTGCTCGAGCGAGAGTGCATCGCTTAAACCGGCCTGCACGCGCGAGAGCTCCAGCCGGTAGGTTTCCTCCTGGATCGCGAGACTGGCCAGGGCCGCATCGAGCCTGGCCTGGAAGGTCCTGAGCTCCACATAGTTCAGGGCCACCTCGGCACTTAAGCTCACTAGTGTATCGTTTTTCCCTTCGATCGCCGCTGAAAGGCTTGCCTCGGCCGCCTCCACAGCCCGGCGGGTTCCGCCGAAGAGATCCAGCTCCCAGGCGGCGTCAAACCCTGCGGCATACAGAGTCCTGGCCGAGTCGCCACTGCGGCTCCGCTGGATCGAGCCCGAGGAGTCGAGCGTTGGAAACAGCCCCGAACCCGCCGAAGTCCTCCTCGCCCGGGCCTCGCGAACCCTGGATGACGCCTCCTTCAAATCCAGGCTTCCCTTGAGCGCCCGATTCATCAGCGAGCTCAGTACCGGGTCGTTCAGGGTCTCCCACCACTGTGCAAGCTCCGCTGGATCAGCCTGGCGCGGGACGAACCCGCCCTCGAGCTCCGTGTTCCACGCCCCGGGATGTGAGATCTCCGGGGGCCGGTAGTCGGGCCCCACGGCGGCGCAACCGGCCAGGAGCACAACGACCGCCGCAGCGAGCGCACACGCCCCGGCTGGTTTCATCCTTTTATTAGCTTCCTTCATGGTCCTTCTTTCCCTAGCCATCATGCTCACGGATTTCTCCGTACACCCGGACCGGCATCCATGCAACCAGGACATCCGGTCCGCCAGGAACCCTTCACGTCCCACCGGCTACCCGCGCTCACGGTCTCCAGCCCGAGCATCCTTCCTGAGGCCGGGCCTTGTAAGAATCGAGGCGCGGCTCCTTTTGCCCCCTACGACGAGGCATCCCGGAGAATAGTCTACAATAGACAAGGTGATCCGTTCCAGGGCAAGGCCCAGTGCACGGGAGAGGCAGGCACCGAAGCCATGCGGTCTTGCTTTTAAATATTCCGGTGCTCATTGTTTCGCTTACCATGACGCTGTAACAACATCTGTGTCTTGCCGGGAACCGAGGCCCGGCTCCCCGAGGCTCCTGTTCAACGTAAGCCCCGCTCATCGAACCCGAACTTGACACGTAGAGAAAAACTATCCATGATACCTCGTTATTGAGAGTTCGACCCCTGTCACTATCCTAACTCTTAGGAGGGGGGAGATAACGTTGCCGTCTTCCGGCCGTTGAGATCCGGCTGTCTGGGGAAGGCCGTCTGTGCAGGCCCTTTCCAGGATGAAAGGAGGTAGTCGTGGGAAACTACGAAGGCATGTCCCTTGCCGCATTGCTTGCGCAGTTCGTTCGTTTGATCAGGAATCTCCTCACCGATGAGAAGCTCTTCCTCGACCTGTCGCTCAAGGATGCCGCCAGGAAGGGAGGCATCGGGGCCGCCCTCGGCGGAGCGAGCCTGATCTTTCTGGCGATCTCCGGCATTTTCCTCCTGGTAACGATCACCCTGCTCCTGAACGTGTGGTTCACGCCCTGGGTCTCGGCCCTGATCATGACCATCGTGCTGATGCTGCTCGGTCTGGCTCTCGCCCTTGCCGGCGTGTGGAGCGCGCGCAAGGGAATCCGGAAGGCACAGTCCGGCATCAAACAGGCCAAGGAGGATATGGCATGGTTGAAAAAGAGCTGAGAGCGCGGATCGAGACAACCGTGCAGGAGCTTGGGCAGATAAAGCAGGAGCTCGACCGCAGGTACGGCAGCCTGATGAAGAACGCGAAGCCCCTACTGCTGGTGGCGGCGGGCTATTTCGGACTGAAGATAGGGTGGTGGATCCTCAAAGGGGTGCTCTCCTTTGCATGGAAATATTCCCTCCTGTTCGCGATCATGGCGGTCTTCCTGCTGGCAAAGCGCCTCATGGAGGCATGATTCCATAGCCGCGGTCCCATCCCGCGGATGCCTGCCGCACGGAACCTAAACCCCCCTGCCCGGGCCCCAAGCCGGCTATCCTGCCGACTCTGCGGCTGCGCCATCCATCCCCTCTTTTCCCGGCACCTCCCCATGCCTCCCGTGAAAAGAACGCGCCTGGTGCGGGCTTGTGGATGAGAACCGCGGCTCCTAACATATATGTGTATACAGCGTTCCCCTGAGCCTGGAGCGCAAGGGCGCAGGCCCGGGAAGACCATGAATGCTCCCATGGCCCCGTGCCGCTGCTGAGCGGCGGTACAGGACTTCCTCCCAAGTCCGGGGCGGGGAACGCCGGACAAAGCCGGGAAACCTTCATTCTTAGGTAATGGCATGGAGACATGGGCCCCCGGGTGCAGCCCCATGAACGTACAAGCGGACGATGAGAGAACGAGAGCGTGCCTCCCCCCCCGGTCACGGTGCGGGTTCCCGGCGGGAGCCGGGCAGCGCCTACGGCTCCTGTCCGGGGAGAAACCGCTCATCGGCCCAATCTCTGTCGGGCAAGACCCCGTACCGCTTCCGGCCGGGATGGAGCCCCATTCCCTCGCTGATTCCAGAGAAACCGCCCGGGCACCTTGCCCGGGAAGATCGCAAGGACAAAAACAAAGGAGAAGAGCCATGAGAACGTACATTCTCGCCTCCCTCATGATACCGGTGCCGGCTGTGCTTCTCGCCCAGGCAGAGACCTTGCCGGGCGGCGCCGCGATAACCGGGGCAGGCTTCATTACCGCCCTCATCGTGGGGATCGTGCTGGCCTTCGGGTTCCAGCTCATCCTGACGAACCTCTCCGCGGCTGCAGGGCTCACCGCTCTGCATAGCCCCCTGGAGTCGATCAGGAAGCGTGTCACGGCCCGCGGTGGAGAACCTCGCCGCGAAGAGGCCGGCACATCGGAGCCCATCGAGGAAAAGATGCGCACGGTCAACACTGCCTTCGGCATCTGGGCCATCGTGACCTCGAGCATCTCCCTGTTCTTTGCAGCCTGGCTCGCCGTGGAGTTCAGCTCCGCGCTCACCGTCTTGTCGGGAATCACCCTGGGGCTTGCCATCTGGGGCCTCTTCTATATCACGACATCGCTCCTGGAGATGACCGCCGTGTCATCCATGGTAGGTTCCCTGATGGATGTGATGCGCTCGGGGTTCAAGACCGCGTCCGAGGCGGCTTCGAGCCTCTGGGGACGTTCCGGGGAGCGGCAGGCTGCAGAGACCACCCGCAGCATCATCGATACGGTCCGCGCCGAGGTGTTCGGTGATGTCAACGTCCGCAAGGTGATCCAGCGTTCCATCGACCAGATCAAGCCGAGCTACCGTGAACTCGGCAGAGAGATCCAGGCCCTCCTCGACAACACCGAGATCGAGATCCATGCATCGCCTTCCCGTGACACCCTTACCGCCCGCTTCCACGTGAGAGGACTTGCGGAAACCGCCGCCGGAGCCAGGGAAACAGTTCGCGAAGCCCGCGGGGTGATCGGTGAAGAGGCCCGTTCGGACAAGGAGAGAGCGGAAAAGATCGCCGACACCGCGGCGCGCCTGGCCGGCATGTCACGTGAGGATGCTGAAAGCTACCGGCACAAGGTGGAAGAATATCTTGCCCGAACAGGTAAGGAAGAGCTCAATCCCGAGGGGATCAAGCGCGACATCGACAAGCTGGTGTCCGACCCCAAGGCGGGCGTCGATGCCATTCTCGCCCGCCTGAACGACATCGACCGGTCCACCATCACGTCCATACTGGCCCAGAGAAAGGACATGAACCAGGAAGAGGCCGGCCGGGTCGTGGACCTGGTTGCCGGAACGGTCAGCAGCCTCAAGTCCCGCTACCAGGCCTCGGGAGAGACCCGGGCCGCTTCACCAGGTGCTGAAGGGGGCCTGATGAGCAGGGCTCGCGACATTCTCGACGCCGCGGACAATCCGGAGATCACCTACGAGGCCATCAAGGCCGACTTCGAGACCATGCTCCACAACCCGAGGGCCGGGGCCTCCTCGCTCATCCACAAGCTCAAGTCGATCGACCGGGACGATATCAGCCGCATGATCACTCGCACCAACCCGAACATGAAGGAAGAGGATGTCCAGCACATGATCTCAAAGATCGAGCAGGTGCGGGACGACATGATCAACCGGACCCAAAGGATGAGGGACGAGGTCGATGCCAGGATCAAGCAGGCTGAGGAGACGGCCCTGCACCATGCCGAGGAGACCAGGAAAGTGGCGTCCTCGGCAGCCTGGTGGGTGCTCGCCGCTGCGGCGATCTCGGGTGTGGCGGCGGCAGCAGGCGGCTGGGTGGCGATCATCACCTGAGCCTTTCCCTCCCATCCTAGGCGGCCGCGAGTCCCGTCCGTACAGGCGGTGCGGCCCGGGCTCTCCCCGGTGCCGGCACCGCCTCTCGAACCATGTCCGCGTCTCGAAGCGGGCCTCTGGTCAGGGTTCACGCCCGGGACTTCCCCGCGACGGCGGCCGTGTTCATCACCCGGAAGAGAGGGTACGCAGGCACTCCAGGGTGCTCGAAGCATCCTTTTGTGCCCGGTATACGGCCGCGCCCCATGCCGTGACGATCCGGACCGGTCCGGCTCAAGCGGCCAGGGGCGGCCGCCGGTCCCCTTCCTCTCATCCCCGCCCTTCCCCGGCCGGAAGCCTTATGCGCACACGGTTGCGTCATCGACCCGGGTTTGCAGATCCCGATATTGACAGCCCGGATCTTCCTCAAGTATCTGGGGCATGAAAATAACATATTCTCGATTCGATCGATCACGGAGGAAGCGATGCCCGCCATGAGTCCGGCGGAAATCTGGTTCTTGGCCACCCGCCCCTGGTCCTTTGCCATGACCCTCATCTCAGTGAGCGTGGGGAGCGCGCTGGCCGCGCTCGACGGCGGGTTTTCCCTCGGCCTGTTCGTTCTGGCCGCGACAGGCTCCGTGTTCATGCACGCCGGCACGAATCTCGTGAACGACTACTACGATGTCAGGTACGGGCTGGACACCGAGACGTCGGCTACGGCCCGCTACCGGCCCCATGCGATCGTCCACGGACTGCTGCCGGCCGGGCAGGTGGCGGCGGCGGCCTGGGGGCTCTTCGCCTCGGCCGCGGTCATCGGTCTCATCCTTGCCTTCATCAGCGGATGGATGGTGCTGCTCATCGGCTTCATCGGCGTCCTGGCCGGGGTCGGCTACACGGCACCGCCCATGAAGTACAAGCACCTGGCCCTGGGAGAGGTCTCGGTCTTTCTCATGTGGGGACCGCTCATGGTCGGGGGCGCGTACTACGTGCAGATGCAGAGCTTGAGCCCAAAGGCCCTGATCGTCTCCA
>JBASVF010000047.1:0-14486 GCA_049275795.1 Desulfomonilia bacterium | reverse complement strand
GCCCTTGACGGTGCGGATAACCGGGGGGCTCATTGCCTCACCGATGTTCAGCGTGCCCTGGATGAAGATCACCCCGCCGGCCCGGCCGATTTCGAGACGCCCTATCTCGCGACTGGACTCGGTGACGGCACCCGGCTCGCATACCAGGACGCATCCTCCGCAGCCATGGCACAGCTCCGGAAACACGAGGACCCGTCCGTTCAGCGGGACAATGGCGCTGTACTGGCATATTTTTCCGCACAGGCCGCATCCCGTGCATTTTTCTTCACAGACCTCCGGGACGCTCGCCGTGACCGGCCGTATTTCATCGATAACGGGCTTGAGGAAGAGCGAGCCATTGGGCTCCTCGACATCACAGTCCAGGTACGCTGCAGTGATCCCTGTTTCGGATGCAACGGCGGCGAGATTCGTGGCAATGGTGGTCTTTCCCGTTCCTCCCTTGCCGCTGGCTATAGCGATCTTCTTCATGAGATATCCTCGAAACGTTTACGTTTTTCTCCGAACCGATGGTTCAACGGGTGATCTGCATCCGGGTGATTACCGGCACAAACATGATCCGGCCCTTTTTAGGGCTCGCGATGCATCTATGTGCATCACTATACCCCGATGTGCGCATGCAATGCTGCGTATCATCAGGGAGTCAATTACGCCCGACAATTCCGACATCAATTTGCCGGACGAGGCAGTTTCATGGCACGGCAATCACCTTTCTCACGGGTGCCGGGACAGTCAATGAGCCGCTGTGCTCCTTTGCCGGTGTATTGCGCCGGAAAAAGGGCTCAGCGGGAAGCCGGGAACGATGCCGGTCCCGGCTTTCCCACACGCGCCCGTGCGGTCTGTTTACCTCTCGGGGTCGTTTTTCCCCCGGGGGGGAACCGGCATGCCGCCGCCCATGCCTCGGCCGCCGCCCATGCCGCGACCGCCGCCCATACCGCGGCCACCGCCCATACCGCGGCCGCCGCCCATGCCACCCGAAGAGGGAGCCGCTGGATTACCGAAGCCGGGCCCCGAGCCGAAGTGGTCCGGGACATTCGGCTCCGCGGCCGTGCGCTGGGCGCCGGCCTTGAACTGTTCCACCGCCTCCCTCACGCTGCCGGAGCACCCGGTGATCACGGCGACCCCGGCTGCCGAGAGCGTCCCGTAGGCATTGGGGCCGCAATTGCCGGTGAGTACACAGCGGGCGCCTTTCTCCGCTATGAACTGGGCCGACTGGATTCCCGCTCCGCCGCCTAAGGACATGCTTTCGTTTTCGATGGCTTCGAACTCGAGCGTGTCGGTATCCACTATGATGAAGTAACGACATCTCCCGAAACGGGGATCCACGCTGGAGTCCAAGGAATTATCCGTTGCACTGACCGCTATTTTCATTCGAATCACCTTTTCTTAAGGCAAGGCCTGCACGATCGGTGGCAGTCCCTGCTGCTCGTTTTTGCGGGCAGGGTCGTTCAAGGCCCTCCCCGCGCTGATGAAATCATTCTTCCGGATTTTTCGACGATATTTCCTCGATCTGTCTCTTGATGTCCTTGAGCGCATTCTCGAGGTACGCGGCCTGGTTTTTCAGCGCCTCTACCTCCTGCTCGGAGCTCAGTGGAGCTCCTGCAGGCGGGTAGGCCCAGGGAAGGGGAGACCCCAATCCGGGCATGCCGGCGGCAGCCCGCTGCCAGCCGGTCATTCCGGTTGCGTAGAACCGGTTCCGCCAGCCGCGGCCGCCTCCTCCGAAACCGCCGCCACGACCACGGCCGAAAGAGCGGCAGCCGAATCCGTAGACCGGGTTTAAATAGCCCGGAACACCATAGCCCGCGCAGAAACCAGCCGCACGTCCTGTCATTGGTCCATAGCCGAAAGGTCCTGTCCTATCTCCACCTGGCATATCAGCTTCCTCCTTTTCTCGAGACTTTGTTTTTTGTGTCACCGTATTATCACGGGTGACGAGCACCGGGGGCACACCACTACGGTGTGCGGCTGACCCGGAGCGTGCACGAACCTGAAACCGCACACACGGCAGACGTATTCACCGGTTGTCCCGGCGCCGCGACGTCCGCCCATGCCCGACCGGCCGTGCCCTCTGGAGCGGGGGTGTCCGTTCTCTTCCTGCAGGGAGAGCGTCTGCCCGCCGGAATACCCCGAAGCAGCCCCGGTGTCCCGGTGGTGGCCGCGCATTCGTCGGCCGGGCCGGCCGGACGCGCACCCCGGCATCAGGTGAGGGCCGTCGTGCAGGGTGCCGTGCACAAAGGCTGCGATGACCTCCTCAAGGTCTCCGCAGATGAATCCTGCAGTGCGGATGCCGGTTCCCGTGAGCGCCATCTCCATCTGACGGGAGAGAGCGCCGCAGATAAGCACTTCCGCTCCGGAGGAAAAGACCTCCGCTGCCCTGCGAAAAGGATCGCGGAACATGAGAGCCCTCGTTTCCCGGTTGATCTCCCTGCCATTCTCGATATCCACCAGACAGAGGTCGTTCGAGAAGTCAAACACGGGCGATACCCTGCCCTGGCACTGTGCTATGGCGATCCTCATACAATAAGAAGGCTGCAATCGTGGTGCCAAGATACGCAAAGAAAAAACAACCTATGATACCAGTAAACTAAGCCAGAAGGAGGGAGCGGGATGGGACCTGCTGCTTGCAAAATGCAATGAAACAACTTATATAATAATGCAAATAGCACGATAAAAGGCGGGGGAATGAGAAACGCGGATCATACCGGCAGACAGGAAATCATACTGGACTCTATTAACGAGGGGGTTTTTACCATTGACCGGGAGTGGAGGATCACCTCGTTCAATCGCGCGGCCGAGCGCATTACCGGCGTGCCGCGGGAAGAGGCGATGGGACGGCCCTGCAGCGAGGTGTTTCACGCCAGTATCTGCGAGAATGACTGTGCGCTCAAGCGCACCATCGAGAGCGGGGAGCCGGTGGTGAACGCCACCGCGCACATCGTGAGCAACCAGGGCACGCGCGTTCCGATCCGTATCTCGGCAGCCATCCTCAGAGGCGACGAGGGAGGGATCATCGGCGGGGTAGAGACCTTCCAGGACCTCACCCAGGTGGAGCAGCTTCGCAAGGAGCTCAAGGCCCGCTATACCTTCGAGGATATCGTGGGGCGAAGCCCGGCCATGATCCGGCTCTTCGAGGTTTTGCCGCGGATCGCCCAGAGCAGCAGCACGGTCCTGATCCAGGGGCCCAGCGGCACGGGGAAGGAGCTCTTCGCCCGTGCCATTCACAATCTCTCGGCCCGCAGGAAGAAGCGCTTCGTTGCCGTGAACTGTGCCGCGCTGCCCGATTCCCTGCTGGAGAGCGAGCTCTTCGGGTACAAGGCGGGCGCGTTCACGGACGCGAAGAGAGACCACCCGGGGCGGTTCGTCCTGGCGCACGGCGGAACGATTTTTCTCGACGAGATCGGAGACGTCTCCCAGGCCATGCAGGTCAGGCTGCTCAGGGTTCTGCAGGAGCGCATTGTCGAACCGCTCGGCTCGGTCCAGCCGGTTCCGGTGGACGTGAGGGTGGTGGCTGCCACGAACCGGGACCTCGCCGAGCTCGTCCGCGAGGGAACATTCCGCGAGGATCTCTACTACCGCATTCGCGTGGTCAATCTCGAGCTGCCCGGCCTGAAGGAGCGGCGCGAGGACATACCCCTGCTCGTGGACCACTGCGTCGCCAGGTTCAACCGCATTCAGGAGCGGGACATAGCCGGCCTCTCACCCGAAGCCATGGCCCGGCTCATGGAGCACGACTTTCCCGGCAATGTCAGAGAGCTGGAGAACATTATCGAGCAGGCCTTCGTCCTGTGCCGCGGCGGCATCATCGAGCTCCACCACCTTCCGCCCGAGCTGCGCCCCGCAGGGCCGTCGTATCGGGAGGGATCCGGGCCCACGAGCATCCGGGACATGGAGAGGAATCTCATCATCGAGGCGCTCAGGCGCTTTCACGGCAACCGCAAGCTCGCAGCCCAAGACCTGGGCATCGACACCAGCACGCTCTATCGCAAGATCAGATCGCTGGACATCGAGGTGCCTGAATCGGATGGACGGGGGCGACGCAAGGGCTCCTGAACAATCCTGCAATCTGCACAACACAGGGATTCTCGCGCCGGCTGCCAATTGCCCTGGTATTTTTCCAGTATTGTATAACATACTGGAATATCGAAGGATAAAAGCCAGACACCAGAATTCTGCCAGCATGGCATGCTCTGTGCTTTGCCGAGAGAAAATCCACGTATCATCGAAGGGCAGGCGGGACGAGGCGCCGGGCGCAGCCCTTTCAGAGCCTGCCGGCCGCTCTTTAAGAGAACGGTTTTTTACACCAATGAAAAGGAGAAGGGTATGCCGGGATTCGACGGAACAGGACCACGGGGAACAGGGCCCATGACCGGCGCGGCGCGGGGATACTGCCTGCTCAGGGTACCTGAGGACATCCGGGAGCCGGCCGGGGGGTTTGCCGGGATACAGGGCAGACCGGTACGCATCGACCCATTCGCAGGCGATCGGCTGGAGCTCCTTCAGATGCAGGCTGCGTGGATCGAGGACGTCCTTTGCACCATCCGGCACCGCATGGATTGGCTTAAAAAGGCAGTCCACGCCGCCTCGCTGAGACGAGGGGATGCGGAATCAGAACGTCTCCGGCATCCGGGGGCTGTTCCAGGCTGACCTTTGGTACCCAGGCCGGTTGCGTGACTGAAGTCTGCTGGAGGTTTTTTTTAGCATCCGCGGTCAAGCAGGATCGTCTCCACTATCCGGGGGATGACGGCCAGGGTTCTGGAAGGCGTGTACCTCAAGGATTGCACGCTCAGGCCGGGAAGGAAAAGACCGTTCCCGCCGGCCCCGGGCGGTAGATGCCGCCAAATTGCTCCTGGAAAACGGCGCAGGCCGTCTCTCCGGTGCAGTGGTTCGGCGAGACGAGGCTCAGGGGGCAGGACGCGAGCGCTTCGGCGGTCCTGGCAGTGACAAGCGGGCCGGCGTTCTCGAGATGCATGCCCCCGATGATTGCCCGGATGTCGCTCCTGCCGCTCTCGGCCCGGATGTGCTCCATGGTGTTCACCACGCCTGAATGGGCGCACCCGAGCACCACCAGCAGGCCATCGGGCGTCTCGACCCACAGGGCCTGGTCGTCGGCCAGGGTATCCGGGCATGCGCCATGCCTGTCGAGCGCGAAGGGCTCGTCGATTTTTTCAAAGGTGGTCTTGCGGGGTACGAACCCGGTGAGATACACGTGCTCCGCGATCCTCTCCGCACGGGTGTGGAACCGGCACCGGGTGAGATTGTTATCCAGGGCGTAGAGCGAGGCGCCGGGAATGCCGATGTACCTCGCCCCGTCCGGAGAAGGCAGGGCGTATTTTGGCCTGATAGCTTCGGGGTGGAGGTGGACTCTCATGCCGCGGGAGAGGCCGAGGGCACGGGGAATGCCCCCGGTGTGGTCGAAGTGGCCGTGGCTCAACACCAGGTGCTGCGCCGCGGCGAGGTCGATGCCGAGCGCCCTGGCGTTGGCCGCGAAGGCGCCCGACTGGCCGGTGTCGAAGAGGATGTTCGTCCCGTAGGCCTCGATCCACACGGAGAGCCCGTGCTCGGCCCTGAGATCATGCCGGTACGAGGTGTTCTCCGAGAGGATGGCGATGGTTATCCGCCCGCTCATGGGACCGTTCCTCTTTTCACCGCCCGGAGGATCCTCCGGGCGGTGAAATATCGCGAACGCTCTCAGTGGTCGCAGGTGTTCGCGCCCAGCTCGAGGTTCCCGCCGAGATAGCTGCCCACCAGCTCCTCGGGCGACTGCGACGGGGCCCCGACCAGCACGCGGATGCCGCTCTGCTCAAACAGGGCCTGGGCCCGCTGGCCCATGCCGCCCGCGATGATCAGGTTCGCCCCTTTTTCCGCCAGCCAGCGGGGCAGCAGCCCGGGCTCGTGCGGGGGCGGGACCACGTCCTCGCGGCCGGTGATCCTGCCGTTTGAAGTGTCCACGTCCACCAGAGCGAAGCGCTCGCAGTGCCCGAAGTGCATGCAGAGCCTTCCGTCTGCCAGGGGAACGGCTATGCGTATCGATGCGTTCTCCATGTTTTCTCCGTCCTTTCCGGCCGTGCCGGCCGGGGATTCTTTGAGAGCCTCTTCAGGCTCGAGCTCCCTGTCGATCGATTCGATCATGTTCTGTATAATAACGGCCGTGGGGCTCGAAGCGTAGTGCTGCACGAACACGCGGCCGTCGTCGCACGCCTCTGCGACGAGCGGGTCAATGGGGATCGACCCCAGGAAGGGCACGCCCATGTCGCCGGCGGTCTGCTCTCCTCCTCCCTGGCGGAAGATCGGGGTGATCTCGCCGCACGCGGGGCAGGCAAAGCCGCTCATGTTCTCCACCACGCCAAGAACTCTCACCCCGAGCTGGTGGCAGAAGCTGATGGACTTGCGGACGTCCACGGCGGCCACCTTCTGGGGGGTGGTGACCACGAGCGCCCCGTCCACCGAGCCCAGGAGCTGGAAGACCGACAGCGGCTCGTCGCCGGTCCCGGGTGGCGAGTCCACGATGAGATAGTCGAGGTCACCCCAGGCCGCGTCCGTGAGGAACTGCCGGATGGCGGTCATCTTCATGGGGCCTCTCCAGATCACGGCGTCGTTGGAGCTGCGCAGGAAGAACCCGATGGAAAGGACCTTGAGATTCTCCACCTCGATGGGAATGAGCTCGTTGTCCTTTCCACCCACGTTCATGCCCTCGAGGCCCAGCATGGTGGGCACGCTCGGACCATGGATGTCCACGTCCATCAGCCCCACGCGTTTGCCCGAGAGCATGAGCGACATGGCCAGGTTCACGGCCACCGTGCTCTTGCCGACTCCGCCCTTGCCGGAGATCACCACGATCTTGTGCTTGATGCGGCACAGACGCTCGGCGAGCTTCCTCCGGTTCTCATAGTCCTGTTCGCTCTCGCCCGGCCGTTTCTCTTTTGCCGAGCAGTCTCCCCTGCTGCAGGAGCTGCAGGTCGATTTCTGCTGTGGCGCGTCGGCGCCGGCATCGCGGCCGGTGCGTTCGTCTGCGCGATCCATGGTTCCTTCCGATTTATCCTGTTTCATGCATCACTCCTTCACGAGATGAAGATTTTTCCAGATTTCCCGGATATCCCGGGACGAGTCCGTATCCATTTCCACGACCGGGCGCATGAGGAGCTGCGCGCGGGTCACGTTGCCGTCATAGCGGATGCGGCCGGCGAGGCTTGCGCCCGAGGCGAGGACCTGCTCCTCGATCCTGCGGGTCATGTCCGGGTTCAGGTCCCACTTGTTCACGCACACCGCAGCCGGTACGCCGAAGTGTCCGGTCAGCGAGAGCACCCGCTCAAGGTCGTGGTTTCCCGAGACGGTCGGCTCGGTCACCACCAGGGCGAGGGAAGCGCCGCTCAGGGACGCGATCACCGGGCACCCGATGCCCGGGGGGCCATCCACGATGATGAGGCTTTTCCCCTGTTCCTCGGCGATGCGCCTGGCCTCGCGTCTCACCAGGGTCACGAGCTTGCCGGAGTTCTCGGCCGCAACTCCGAGCCTGGCGTGAACCATGGGGCCCAGGCTCGTCTCTGAGATCATCCACTGCCCGCAGGTTCTCTCCGGAAAGTCGATGGCCTGCACGGGGCAGAAGCGAACGCAGACGCCGCAGCCCTCGCAGGCTATCGGGTCGATGGCGTACTGCCTATCCTTCGGGTGGGTTCCCTTGTCCTGGACTGCGCCGAAGCGGCAGACCTCTCTGCACACCCCGCAGCACGTGCAGTCTTCTGTCCGGACCCGCGCCTCGTTTCCGCTGACGAACTCGTGGCTCTTGAGGACGCGGGGCTTGAGCACCAGGTGCAGGTCGGCCGCGTCCACGTCGCAGTCCGCTATCACGGGCCCATGGGCCAGGGCCGCGAGCGAGGCCGTCAGGCTGGTCTTGCCCGTTCCGCCCTTGCCGCTGATGACGACGAGCTCGGAAATATTCCTGTACTGATCTCTCACCCGGGGCCTCGTTTCCCGCAGCCCGGATCGGAGCAGCGCTCGCTGCGGCCGCAGCAGGTCTTTCCCGTGCGTTCGAGGGAACACTCGCCCGAAGATCCGGAAGACCGGGAGCTCATCACAAAACCGGTGCCCCCGGAGATCAGGCGCCTCAAGGCCCCCCCGCACTCGGGACACTCGCGCAGGGGCTCGTCGGACATGGACTGGCGCAGGGTCATGCGGCGGCCGCATGCCGTGCATTCATAGTCATAACTCGGCATGATACTCTCTCCTCGCGGTGTGGTAGAGCTCGCCGCATCTCTCCAGCAGTTCTTCGAAATGCCGGCGGTAAGCGGGCAGGGCGTCGACGGCGAGCTCGCCCCGGGAGTAGGCCTCGGCTATCGCTCGGTCGTCCGGGAGCTCCATCAGCACCGGGATGTCCATCTGCCGGCAGAAGGCAAATGTCCGGTCGTCCCCGATCCCGGCGCGGTTGATCACCACGCCGTGCGGGAGACCGATCTCCCTGACCATGTCGACGGCCAGCCTCAGGTCGTTGAGTCCGAAGGGAGTGGGCTCGGTGACCAGGATTACGAGGTGCGACCCGCGAACCGTGGCGATCACCGGGCACGAGGTGCCGGGGGGCGCGTCCAGGATCGCTGGCAGCTCGGGATCGAGCAGCGCCTTCACCGCCCGGATGAGCGGCGGCGCCATGGCGACGCCCACGTCCAGCCGGCCCTGGACCAGGGTGATGCCCGGGGCCTCCAGGCGTTCTACCACCCCAATGCGATGCCCCTGCTCGGTGATCGCCCCTTCGGGGCAGACGCGCATGCAGCCCCCGCACCCGTGGCAGAGCTCGGGGAACACGATGGCACCGGAAGGAAGCGAGGCGATGGCGTTGAACCGGCACAGATCGCTGCACTCCCCGCACCCGGTGCACCGGGAGGCATCCACCCGGGGAACGGGCACGAATACCTCCTCGCTGCTGCGAAACTCGCCATTAACAAAGAGGTGGGCATTGGGCTCCTCGACATCGCAATCGAGGAGCTGCACCCGGTGCCCGGCCACCCGTGCCAGGTTTGCCGAAACCGTGGTCTTGCCCGTTCCGCCCTTGCCGGAAGCGACGGAGAGGATCACCTCCGACCTCCCCCGGGACCCTCTGAACCGGGGCGAAATCCCCGCACGCCCAGCTTCCGGGCCGAGGCCTCGTCCACCTCGTCCTGCCAGCCGCTCCGGGCGTCCGTGATGCAGTCGAAGCGCGAGACATAGGGTTTGATATCCAGCAGGGGGGTTCCGTCGAGCACGTCCACATCCTCGATCACAAGGACCCCCTGACTGTGGGACTTCAGCCTGACGATGCTCAGCCCGATGGCATTGGGCCTGGAGGGCGCCCTGGTGGCGAATACCCCCATCAGGCGGTCCATGAGAAAGGGCCTGAGCCGAAGCAGGGGAGATCCCGCCCGGTGGAAATGATAGATGAGTATCACGTGCGAGAAGCCGTCCAGGGCGCTCAGGCCGTCCTGATATTCGGGATACACCTCGACCGTGCCCGTGCACCCGGCGGCGTATACCGGCTGGATGGGGGTCTCCTCCGGGACCTTGTGCCCGCTGTAGATGACCCCGATGGGCGTGTACGAGACACTCGGCACGCTCTGGCGCGTGACGCTCATACCCAGTGCCCCTCGACATCGGCCGATCCCGAGGACTTCAGCTCGCCGTTAAGGAAGCGCTTCAGCGCCTCGGCGATGGTGACTGACTCGGAGGTGTAAACGGCGATCCCGGCCGCGGTGAGCACCTTGAAGGCGTTGGGGCCGCAGTGCCCGGTCACCAGGTGCTTTGCCCCGGCCTGCACGACGGTCTGTGCGGCCTGTATGCCTGCACCCTGAGAGGCGTTGAGGTTCTGCGTATTGTCGATCAGCTCGGAGCCCCTGGTCTCGGTATCATAGATCAAGAATTTCGAGGCCCTGCCGAAGCGGGGGTCCAACGGTGCATCCAGCGTGCTGCCTGAAGTTGAGAATGCCACTTTCATTTCGTTCTCCTTATTCTTCTTGGTTGCATGCGTCACCGCATGCACGTCTTTCTGTCAGTGCGCCTGTCGGGCCGCCCTGCCGGCCCATAATGCAATACGGAGGAGGCAGGAGCGGGGCGGCCCGCCTGGCGCGGTGCTCTCCTGGTCGGTGGACCGGGCGGCTCTCCCCCCGGGATCACTGCTTTTCTTCCGGAGGCGCCTCGATGACCTCTACATCGATGGGTGCATCCTCCGGGCCCGGCTCGATCACCCTGACCGTGCGCCCGGTAATTGCGCGCGGCCCGGTGAGGCTGTGCAAGAGCTGCCTGATCCTGCTGTCCGGGCGCGAGAGGTCACGAAGGACCAGGGACCCGATCAGGGCAAGCACCGGGCCGCGCCCGAGAAGCCCTGCAGGGCCCCTGCTTAAACCCCTGGCCATGCCCCCGCCGGCCCCTGAGGCTGCGAGCATCCGCGCCATCTTTCCCCATCTCCAGCGAAACGGGCCTTTTCCAGGTATTGGCATGGTTTTCTTCCTCCTTCGTGCTTCCCCGGTATAACCCGGGGTTGCCGGGTTTGTTCACGTGCCCCTGATCATCATGCTGAAGCATATGGGGCACTGCGTGTTCAGGCATGGGATTCCCTTTTTGTGCGGCTCCCGGTGACCGCACCGGGGGCACACGCACATGCCGCAGTCCTCGGGAGACGCGCTCCCCCCGGGAGCTAAGCCGCCGCATCCCGGCGCCTCCCGGTGGCGCCGGCAGCATCCGGGCATGGCGAAATCGTCGCCCAGACCGCCCTTGATCCACGCGTCCACGACCTCCCGCAGGTCTCCGGCAACGAAGGGCACCACGGTTATTCCGTGCGATGCCACGAGGCGCTGCAGAAAGCGCGAGACAGCACCGCATACCAGGGTCGTGACCCCGAGGTCGGACAGCCTGCTGGCCTTGGCACCTGGATCGTCGCCGGGCAGCGTCTCCCGGGACTGGCACACGATGCGACCCGATCCGGTCTCAACCAGAAGTACCTGGCGGGCCACGTCAAAGACCGGTGCGATCCGGCCGTTCCATGATGAGAATGCGGTTTTCCCGTCCATGCAGCGGATAGTCTCCCTTGACAACAGAGTGAGCACGGTCCGTGCCAAGACGCGCCAAGGACGGGCGCAAGCCCGCACCCACCTGATTACGTACAGGGAATCGAATGAAGCCTGAATAGGTGTATCAGGGCAAAAGTAGCAATAGTGATACTCGAAACGCGTAATGGGGTAGCAATAACGCTACCTCTGGAGGGCCGCCGGGCCTAGGATCAGTGCTTCGGTCCGGGGATCACGCCGAGCTTCTTCATCTTTCTGAACAGGGTGCTCTTGTGGATCCCGAGCTCGCGGGCGGCGGCCAGGCGGTTGTTCGCGTTGCGCTCGAGCGCCGTGCGGATCGCCTGGGCTTCCATGACCTCGCGCGCGGAGCGGATTCCCGGTGTCATCGCCCGTCTGGCGCACCCCAGCGACAGGTACTCGGGCAGGTGCGATACGCCGATAGGGCCTCTATCACACAGGATGAAGGCCCGTTCGATCACGTTCTGGAGCTCCCGGATGTTCCCTGGCCAGTTGTGGGCGATGAGCAGGGAGAGCGCCTCCGAGGTGATCCCCTTGACGGACTTGTTCTGGATCCGGTTGAAGTGGGTGATGAACTGCTCGGTCAGCAGGGGAATGTCCTCGGTGCGGTTTCGCAAGGGCGGCAGCTCGATGCGCACCACGTTCACCCGGTAGTAGAGATCCTCGCGAAAGCTTCCCTTCCTTACCATGTCCGCGAGGTCGCGGTTGGTGGCGGCGATGATCCGCACGTCAGCCGTTTCGGAGCGGACCGCGCCCAGGGGCTCGAAGGTACGCTCCTGCAAGAACCGCAACAGCCTCACCTGCAGCGCCGGGCTCACCTCGGCGATCTCGTCGAGGAAGAGCGTGCCTCCCCGGGCCAGGGCGAACCGCCCGGGCTTGTCGCGGCTGGCGCCGGTAAAGGCCCCCGCCTTGTAGCCGAAGAGCTCGGATTCCAGCAGGGTGTCGGGAAGGGCCCCGCAGTTGACCGCCACGAAGGGGCTGCCGCGGCGGGGGCTCTGCTCGTGGATGGTGCGGGCCACGAGCTCCTTGCCCGTGCCCGTCTCGCCGAGGATGAGCACCGTGCTGGGGCTTGCCGCCACGGCCGGGATCACCTCGAAGACCCGCTGCATGATGGGGCTCGAGCTCACCAGGTCGCCCACGTGAGAGCGGCCCTGGAGCTCCTGTCTGAGCTCCTCGATCTCGCTCAAGTCCCGGAAGGTTTCGGCTCCGCCCGCGATCTGGCCCCGGGCATCCCTGAGCACGGCCGTGGACACGCTGATCGGAATGCGCCTGCCGCTGGAATCGATGATGTAGCACGATTTGCCGACCACGGGCCTGCCGGAGACGAGCGTCTGGCGCAGTGCGCAGTCGGACTCGCACATGCTCGACCGGAACACGTCGGAGCAGAACCTGCCGATCGCCTCTTCCCGCGGGATGCCGGTGATCTCCTCGGCCGCCCGGTTGAAGGAGGTGATGCGCCAGTCCCCGTCGACCGTGAACACGCCGTCCGAGATGCTCTCCAGGATGGCCTCGGTCGATGATCCGGTGGAATCATTGTCTGTTTTCTGTTTTGCCATATCGTTTTCGATTACACCATACCCGCATGCCGCAGGTCCCGCAATACTGTTTGTCCGGGATCATTCGCCATCCAGTTGCTCCTGCGCCTCATCCTTTCCAGAGTGAGCAATATCCGTTGCTTGTTCACGCTCCGATACCGTTTTCTCCGGAGAACGAGCGGTGAACAATGCTTTGGTCTGCACCGGGATCCTGCTGCCCACGCTTTCGTGCCAGGCGACGATGAGGCCGCTTGGTTAAATGCATGGGATCCGGAGGCTCGAGCAGGCTGAGGTCCCGGGATCCTGCACGGAAAAGACCGGCCGGCGCGAAGAAGAAATTGATGCCGAGCCCGACGGCGGTGCCGGGCATGAGGTGCTGGTATCGATCCGGAAGGGGTTTTCCGGCACGGGCCGGACAGTCACGAGAAGAGAAGGGGGGGGGACCACAGGTTCCCCCCCTGGTTTTTTTGTGAAAGGGCGGTCCGCTAGTCGCTCGAGGCGGGGTACATCTTCTCGATGACGTCCTTGTACTTTTTGTTGATCACCCGCCGCTTGAGCTTCAGGGTAGGGGTGAGCTCGTCGGTTTCTTGAGACCATTCCATATCCAGCAGGGTGAACTTGCGGATCTGCTCCACGCGGGCGTAGTCCTTCATGTTTGTTTCGATCTCTTTCGCGTAGAGCTCGTTTACCTTGGGGTCGGCGATGAGTTCGGCCCGTGACGAGAAGGGTATGCCCTGCTCTTTCGCCCAGCTCTCCAGCTCGGAGAAGGCCGGCACCACCAGAGCCGAGAGGTACTTGCGGTTGTCGCCGATCACGGCAACCTGCTCGATGTACTTCGAGGCCTTGAGGCTGTTCTCGATGTTCTGCGGCGAGATGTTCTTGCCGCCCGAGGTCACGATGATGTCCTTGATCCGGCCCGTGATCTTCACATAGCCTTCCTCGTCGATCTCGGCGATATCACCGGTGCGGAAGAAGCCGTCCTCGGTAAAGGCCTCCTTGGTGGCCTCCTCGTTCTTGTAGTAGCCCATCATGACCTGGGGGCCCTTGATGAGCAGCTCACCGCCTTCGCCGATCTTGATCTGGGTATCCTTCAGGGCTGGGCCCACGGTGCCGACCTTGATCTTCCGGGGTGAGTTCGCCATGGTCACCGGCGTGGTCTCGGTCAGGCCGAAGCCTTCAACGATCTTGACCCCCATGCCCAGGAAGAACTCGGCATCGGAGACCGAGAGAGGTCCTCCACCGGAGAAGCCGAACTCCAGCTTGTCCATGCCCAGAGCGGCCTTGAGCTTGGAGAAGATGAGCTTGTCGGCCAGGCGGTACTTGAAGCCGAAAAAGCCCGTGGGCTTCTGGTTGTTGCAGATGTAGGGCAGGTTGTCCCGCGCGATCCTCATGGCCCAGTTGAACAGAGCCTTCTTGATCGGCGGGGCGCCGGCAATCTTGGTGAGTATGCCCGCGTGGATCTTCTCGAAGAGACGGGGGACGCTCACGATACAGATGGGACGAACCTCCTGGAAGTTCTCCACGATCTTGGAGAAGTCCTCTGCAAAGTAGACCTTCATCCCGAAGCTCATGGGCGAGTAGTAGCCCACGGTTCGCTCGAAGGAGTGTGCAAGCGGCAGGAAGGACAGGAAGGTGAGCTCGGGCGCACGCTTGAAGAACTCCGGGTCCACCTGGTAGATCTGCTGCACGTTGGCGAAGAAGTTGTTATGGGAAAGCATGACCCCCTTGGGATTGCCCGTGGTCCCTGAGGTGTAGATGATGGTGGCCATGTCCGAGCTCTTGATATCGCGGATCCGCTTGTCGAACTCGGCCTCCTGCGGGTTTTTCTCGCCCTCCTTCAGCGCGGCCGCAAACGTGGTCACACCCTCGAGAGGCTGATCGACCGGGTCGAAGCTGATGATCTCTCCGAGGT
>JBASVF010000046.1:0-7822 GCA_049275795.1 Desulfomonilia bacterium | reverse complement strand
TGAGCCCGCCCACGTCGGTGGCGAACCCCAGGACCTTTTCCTTGTTGAGCATGGCGGTGTCGGCGGGCGAGAGGTCGTGGGCAACGATGATGCTGCTCTCCAGGATGTGGAACCGCCTCGTCTTCTTGCCGATGAGGTTCCTCATGAGGCGCTCGCCCACGAAGGTGGTGTCGGCGACCCTGCTCTTGATGTACTCGTCGCCGATGGATTCGAAGTTCTTCTCGATCTCGCCCAGGGCGATCTTGAGGGCCCACTCCGCATTGATGTGGTCCGCGGTGATGAGCTCCCTGACCCGTCCGCTGAGCGCAGGGTCCGTGAGCATCATCAGGTGCGTCTCCAGGATGAAGGAATGTTCCTTCCCCACGTTGTGGGCCTCGAGCTCCCGGATGGCCTCCCTGATCTGCTTCTCCGATGCGGCGACCGCATGGTCGAAGCGCTTGATCTCGTCGGCCAGCAGCGAGGCCGAGATGCGGATCTTCGGGTACCGCTCGATCCTTCTGGTGTCCATGACCGCGGCCTTGCCGATAGCGATGCCGGCCGAGGCCGCAACGCCGTGGAGGATATGGACCTGGCGGGGGTTCATCATGCCTCTCCGAAGCCCTGCTTCACGAGCCTCTCCAGCGCTTCCACGGCCTGTTTCTCGTCGTCTCCGACAGCCTTTATGACGATATGGCTGCCTTTTACGGCAGCGAGAGTGAGCAGTTCCATGATACTCTTTCCGTTCACCTCCATGTGATCCTTGACTACATAGACATTCGATCTGAACTCGGACGCTTTCTGGGAAAAAGCTGCGGCCGCTCGAGCGTGCAAGCCCAATCTGTTCTTGATGGTTACTTTCTTTTCCTTCATGTTATCATAGTCCATATCAAAGCAAGAGCAAATACTCCATAGAATATCCGAAACACACCCAGCTTGAGCCGGTATGCAACGGCCGCTCCCAGGAAGACCAGAACGGAAGCCCCGAGCCCGACCAGGCCCCCGGGGTGCCAGGGCGCCGGGAAGGCCAGGACCATGCCGGCCAGCAGGGGAACCATCAGTGCGACATGCCTGATCCTGTCTACGGAGAGCATCCTGCCAAGCGCGAGCGCGCCGTCCGGCCCGTCGCGATACCCGCGGGAGAATCCCCACGCCATCACCCACAGGTGCATGCCGTTGTACAACAGCAGCACCAGCGCCATGCCCCAGAGCTGATCGACCAGGACGGCAAGCAGCAGCAAAAGGGCGGTAATCGGTTTGAGCGTGGCCCAGAAGAAGGTGTCTCCCATGGCGGCGAGAGAGCCGCAGAGCGCAGGCTTGATCTTATCGGCCTCCTCGGCCCGGCCCTGCTCCTCGAGCTTGAGAAAGACCCCCGCAATGGTGGGGGCCATGTAGGGGTGGGTGTTGAAGAACCCGGCGTACCTCGCGGCCTTTTCACCGGCCCTGTCGCCGTGGATCTCCTTCAGGCCCGGGAGCATGGCGTAGGCGAACCCGATGTTCTGCATCCCCTTGAAGTTCCACGCTCCCTGGATGAGGAGGAGGCGCCAGAGGATATGTGCCATGGTCGTTTTCGAGAGTCCCACAGTGTGAAAATCTCTAGCATGGACGCATCGGGGAAAGCAAGAGCCGCGCCGGCAGATCCCCGTGAAATCTCACCGTGATTTTTTTACGTTGATCCTCTCGCACAGGGAAAGCAGCCTGCACCGCGAGCACAGCGGGCTGATGGGCAGGCAGATGTACTGCCCGTAGGGAACGAGGTAGTCGTTGATGACCCGCCAATACTTCTGCGGAAGCTTTTCCCTCAGGCGCATCTCCGTTTCGTCCGGGGTTTTCGTGGAGACGTAGCCCCACCGGTTGGTGATGCGGTGGACGTGGGTGTCGACACAGATGCCCATGCCGCCATATGCAAGGATGATCACGAGGTTTGCCGTTTTCCTGCCCACTCCGGGGAGCTTCAGCAGGGCGTCCATGTCGTCGGGCACTCTGCCGCCGTGTTCCTCCAGGATGATGCGGGAGACCTCCCTGATGTTGCGGGCCTTGGTCTTGTAGAAGCCCACGGGAAAGATGGCCAGCTCGATTTTTTCCACGGGGGTGTTTACCATGTCGCGGGGCGTGGGCGCCAGGGCGAAGAGTCTCGCGAAGGCCTCGTGCGTGGTGGCGTCCTTGGTCCTGAGGCTCAGCATGGTGGAAACGAGGACCTGGAATGGATCGGAGGTCCTGGCCACGGTGCTGACCACGGGCTCGGGCAGGGAGCGCACCTCCTGTTCCAGGATGCTGAACACGGAATCGATCACGGAGTTGTCCATGCCCGGTTTTCTTACACCATGCAGGGAGAAAGCGTAAAGACCCGTGTTGGGAAAAAGCGCTCTCCAGGCAGAGAGAGCAATTCATGCACAGGGCATGTCAGCCATGCCGGGCTATTGCTCGGCCCTCGGAGGAACGGGGAAGCGGATGCCTGCATGAAGGCTGGCGCTCATCCGGCCGGCGACCGCCTCAGAAGCCGAACCTGAGGCCGAGCGCATACCTCCTGTCGTCGTGCTGGCCGGCAAAGGTGCCCACCTCCTCGGCATAGGTGAGGAAGTCGAGCTGGACGAACCGGGCGTCGATGGTGAGCCCCAGCGAGGGGTAACCCTGGTGGAGGCCCGCTCGGGCGATCAGATACTCGCTGAACCGGTACTCGGCCCCGAAACGGAGCCTCTTGCCCGGATCATCGTCGTCTTCGATCCTGCCGCCGATATCGTAGTAGTCCAGGGCAAAGGTCCAGGGGCCGACGAGAAGCGCCAATCCCACATCGACGTGCTCTTCGAGGTCCCGCGCATCCCCCAGGTCGGCGCCGATGAGGTTGTTCACACTGACCCCCACCTGGAAGCTCACGGACCTGCCGCCTATGGGGATATCCCCGAGCCGGTAGATGAAGCCCACGTCCAGCAGGGTTCCCGAGCCGTCCAGGACGTCGTCCTTGAGCATCTCGTCGAAATCGTCGCTCGTGATATCGGGTACGGTGTACTCCCCGTTGAGGCTCTCGCGGTACACGTATTTCACGCTTGCGCCGATGGAGAGGGAATCGTCCAGGAAGGAATGCGCATAGCCCGCTGCAGCCCCTGCATTCCAGGCGCTGTCGACCACGAGGCTCGGATACTGGTAATTCCTGGCCATGGCGTTCGCCCTGGCCGTGCCGAAGATCCCGAAGGCGAAATGGGGCCTGATGTAGCAGGGAAACACGGCCGCAGCGGCGTGTATGTGCTCGCCGATATACTCCCTGAGAAAGGCCGCGACCTCCTGTTCGCTCTCGGTATCCACGTCGATGGCGTCTGTTATGGCATCATAGCCATCCCTGCCGAGCTCTGCCTCGATGGACAGCAGGGTGACCCTCTGCTTCGAGACGTACGAGAGGCCTGCAGGGTTGTAGAAAAGGGCGTTCTGATCATCGGACACGGCAACGAACGCTCCCCCCATCCCGAGGGGCCGGATGCCCCGGTAGATATGATCATATTCCCCCGCGTTGAGCGCCGAGGAGAAAAAGAGACAGGCGATCGCGGAAATGAAAAACCTGAGCTTTTTCATGGTATACCCCCAACTCATTGAATTAACAAGCCCATTACATGGCAATCTTCTTTACGAGTTCGTATACACCCGAGGTGTTCATGATCGAGATTATGGCATTCTCGTCGATTCCTGTGGTCGGCATCATCAGGGCGAAGTCGAGGAAATCGGCGAGCGCGCCTCCCACGTCGCTGGGTTCCCCGGCGGCCCTGTCGAATGCCTGCACTGCCGCCAGGACATCGAGCATGTCTTGCTGGTACGGGTTCAAGGAACCCGGCCCGGCCGTCTCCACGGCGAAATCCCCTGCCACGAGGCTGTTCCAGGGGTACCGCTCGGTGGAGGGCTGATCGTCGGCGTAGTACCGGTATGCCTCCCGGTTGATGGGAACGGGGACGAGCCCGGGAATGCGCAGTTCCTCATCGAGATCGAGAGAACGGTTCAGCGCCGTGCCCACCTTCTCGCCCAGGAGGTAGACGAAATGAACGGCCGAAGCCAGCCCGAGCTGGATCTCGTCGTCTTCGGAGTAACGGCCCGATCTGATCTGCACGCCGAGGATGTACTGCGCTGTCTCGAGGTCGTCGATCAGGTCCCCGATGCAGGCGCCGTCGATGCCAAGTGCTCCCTTGAAATCTCCCCCGGGGTCGAGTTGCACGAGCACCTCCCTGGTCTGTGCGCTGCACTGGCTTTGGTTGTCCCTGGTTCGTTCCGGGGCGGGGAAGAGCGACAGGGAGTGCGACACCATGTTGAAGCTCTCGCGATCCTGTTCGCCGGAATACTCGATGAGCCCCACGAAATTGACCCCTGCCTTGCCCATGTATGCCGAGCTCAGGAGCCTCGAGACCCGGGGGTCGGGGCTGGTAGTCGTGTAGAGCTCTGCCAGCAGGCTGACCGTGCCGTCATAATCCTCGTCGTCGAGGGCCAGGGCCGCTTCTTCTATCACCGCGTCATCGGTGTTGTCATCCGAGATCCCCTCGAAGATGCTATCAGAGCTGCAGCCGAACAGGAAAAGGAGCAGGGCCGACACCATGGTGACTGTTTTCATGCCATTCCTCCTGCAAGAGCAAACATTGTCATCCCTCTACGAAAACCGCCTGGAGGCGAGTCCCAAGACAAGAATACGGCCATTATAGCGGGATCGCTCGATATGTCAAAAGATTTCCTGGTATTTGGGTGCCTCGGGCCGGGTGCTCCACCTGGAATCCCCCCTCGACAGAGGCCAGCGGGCTCCCTTGGTACGTCAGGAGGGCGGGGCGTTCCGGCGAGAAGAGGCCTCTTCGGACGCTTCGCGGCCGGCCGGCCGAGATCACTGCGGTTCATCCTCATCCCAGAGAAAGCAGGTATGACCTCAAGTTTGTCTTCTTGTTCTTCAGACCGAGCTTGTTGCGGATGTTGTTCCGGTGGAACTCGACCGCCCGCCTGGAGGTGGTCAGCAGCTCGGCGATCTCCTTGGTGGACTTTCCCTCCCTGACCAGGTTTGCGACTTGGATCTCGGTGGGGGTGAGGCACAGGTACTGGGTGGAGATCCTCCGGAGAAAGGGCGAGACGATGTCACCCAGGGTCGATTCCAAGAGCTGCACATAGGCTTTCTGCCGGTCGGTGAGCGAGCTTGCCTTGAGTTTTTCGAGATAGGGCAGGGCCAGCTCCCTGACATTGACCAGGACCTTTTCCTCGAGCTCCAGGCGGTCCTGCTCGCCCCGTTTGAGCAGCACCTTGAGCGCGGTATTTGCCTCCTGGAGGCTCATGGACTTGATCTGTAGCTCTTCTTCCTTCTGGAGAAGGGTCTGCTCGGCCAGCCTGCGCTCCTCGATCTCGCGCTTGAGCCGGATGTTTGTCCTCACCAGCTCCTCGGTTCGTTCTCCGACTCGTTCCTCGAGGCTTTCATAGGCCTTCTTGAGCTTCTGCTCGGCCACCTTCCTCTCGGTGATGTCGACGAACGAGCACAGGAGGCAGATGGGCTCTCCCTGATCGTCCTTTACCATGTTCGCAGAGAGCTGCACCGCAATGGGCGTGCCGTTTTTCTTGATGCCCACGACCTCGCCGAACCAGGTGCCCCGGGTGAGCACGATCTCGAGGATGGTTTGGGCCTCGTCCTTCGAGTGGGCAAAGGTGAGCGCGGACTTGCCCAGGACCTCGGATGCATCGGCCCCGCCCCAGAGCTTCAGGAAGGCGTTGTTGACATAGGTGATGTTGCCCTTCAGATCACCGATCGCGATGCCGTTGATCGACGAAGCGATAGCGAAGTCCTTGATGCGAAGCTCTTCCTGTACCCGCCTGAGCTCGTCGATCTGGTCTTTCAGAGGGGGTGATTTCTTGCCCGCGTACCGCGAAGGCATGGCGCTTCCTCCTGGTGATGCAGTCACCCGTGCAACGACTTCCGGGACGCCCGGGAGCGCGTTTCATCTGCAGGCGGGGCGGGAACTCCGTGCATGGGTTTCTCAGAACGGAACCACCACGCCGATCGAGAACGACGTTACGAGTTCCTGCTCGAACACCCCGATCTTCATGGGGGTTTCGTAGCTGGGGCTTAAGGTGGTGTCATCCTGGATGTTGGGATCGTCTCTGTCGGCCGAGATCTCGAGAACAGGGTCGAACTTGTCGAGGTCGAACATGGTCGCTGATGCCTCGGCCACGAGGCTGAACCTGTCCTTGAACGGTATCTTGATGCCGGCGAAGAGCTGCACCATCTGCCCGAACACGGTCTCGTCGTCGTCCAGGGTGATGCGGTACTGCGCCCCCTGGAACGACTGCTCCTTGACGGCCCTGCTCTCCACCTCGCGCCTGGCAGCGCAGAAGCCCACGCCGCCGCCGACGTAGGGGCTGATCCGCTCTTTGCGTCCGCCGTTGAACTCGTAGAGGAGGCTGAAGGTCAGGGGCACGATGTAGAGCGTGGTGTCGAGATCCAGGCTTTTCAGGAGCTGGGAACTGGTGATCATGGCCTCGCCCTCGCCGGTGTACCCGATCCCGGGAATATCACCCGGATTGACGTCTTCGGGGGAAACCTCGCCCGGGAAACCTGGGATGTATGTTTCCGCCTCCAGGATGATCCTCTCGCGGTTGCTGCCCGTGTCCCACTCGCCGGTGAGCAGGGTGAGATCCAGGGCGGCCAGGAGAGAGACCTTCTCGGAGAGCTGCCTCTTGGCACCCAGGGACACCGACACGCCGTAATCCAGGAAATCCTTGAATTCGCTGTCGTAGAGGGCCAGAGCCCCTCCTGTCTTGATGAAGTATGAGTAGACCTGGTGCTGGATCGCCGGCTTCGTGGAGGAGGCCTGGATGAGGATCGCTTCGTCCTGCGTGAGGGCCGCGGTCATGCCCGGAGTGCCGGGAGAATGCACGCCCGGTGTTTCTCCCTGTGGTGCAAAAACCTCGGCGCTCCAGGCTGCCAGTGGAAACGCCACGACAAACAACAAGATGATCCCGGCTATACGGCTCATTCCCCTTTACCTCGTGAATTATTTTTTCATGCCGCCCACATGGGCATCAACGTGCAGGCTCCGGTCGAAAGGCCGGGGCGGTGCAAGTGTTCATGATGGGGGTAATGCAAGATCCATACCCCGATAAAGAAAGACTAAGAACATAATATTACTGTATGTTCGGTGAAGAATTCACTACCTGTCGCATGCCCGAAAGAAAAAGATTTCTCCAAAAGGGGAAAAGGCCTACCCAGGATACGGTCGATGGTTTCGCATCATATCTGTTGCAATGGCAGGGTAAAAATGATTGAATGAAAAAGTTGCCATGAGGTCTGCATCAGCCGGCCAGCCGGGTTTTATCAGGCAGGCTCAGGCAGAAAGGCCCGGGCATATTCGCGGCCGTCGCGTTCAAGGCAGGAACCTGTTTGAAGGAGGAAGGTGATATGAAGGCACACCGGATATTCCCTCTGGTCATGGCATGTATTGTCCTTGCATTCGGATGCGTTTCGTGCAGCGATGATTCCAGCAGTGGCGGCAGCCCCGGGGGGGCCATCCCTCCCATCGGCGAGCTGGTGGGCTCGTGGACCGGGTATTTCCTCGCAGGGCCTGAGAACATGCTAACCGACGGTGACGATCTTCCCGGCAACGACGGTGAGGAGTTTCTGGAATACGACGACAATGATATCTTTGTCGTGGGTGTCGTGGCCCGGGGATCGGAATCCGGGGTGCGGCGAGCCAGGTTCATCGGGGACGACTCGCTCTTTGTCAGCGACGAACTGAACGTCAATGACCAGCTCGAGGTGAGGGCCATCTTCTGGGGCGATTTCGACTACTACACGTGGAACACCTCGGGAGCGGACCCGGAGCCGGACCCGTACGCCGTGAGCGCG
>JBASVF010000045.1:0-1964 GCA_049275795.1 Desulfomonilia bacterium | reverse complement strand
TGCTCGTTTCAAGGGTCTTCCTGTCGGCCTTCACCCTGCCGCCCTTGTCGAGCTCGAGCCCCATGGATGCCAGTGCCCTGCTCGAGGGTCTTTCGCCGATGGCCACGATGAGCGTGTCCAGGTCCACACTGAACTCGCTCCCCGGTATCGGCACCGGGGTGCGCCTGCCGGTGGCATCGACCTCGCCCAGGCGGTTCCTCACGCACTCGATGCCGGTGAGACGGCCCTCCCTGGCGTGGATCTTGATGGGCGAGACCAGGGTTTCCAGCTCGACGCCTTCCCGGATGGCCGCCTCGATCTCCTCCTGGCGCACGTGGATCTTCACGGGCGAGATGAGGGTCTCGATCCTGACGCCCTCTTCGAGCGCGGCCTCGATCTCTTCTTCATACGCGGGCATCTCGTCGCGGGTGCGGCGGTAGAACAGGGTCACCCCGGTTACGTCCTTCTGCCGCAGCGCGACCCGCGCAGCGTCCACGGCCGAGTTCCCGCCGCCGACTATCCCCACGTGCCCACGCGCGAGCTCGATTCCTCTCATGTTGAATTCCTTCAGGAACTCGATCGAGGGGAAGATCCCTTCCACCTCCTCGTTCTCGAGGCCCAGGCGCCAGCTCTCGTGCGCCCCCATGGCCAGGAACACGGCTTCGTACCCATTGGACATGAGATCCTGGATCGTCATGTCCCTCCCCAAGGCACGGCCATACTCGATTGTGATGTTCTCGTTCATGAGGGTCTCTATTTCCTTCTCGACGATGTCCTGGGGCAGCCGGTAGGCCGGCAGCGAGCATGTGAGCATGCCGCCCGGGATGGTTTCCGCCTCGAAGATCGTGGCCTTGTACCCGAGCAGGGAGAGCTGGTGCGCGGCCGTAATCCCGGCCGGCCCGGCCCCGATGATCGCCACCTTCCTGCCCTTGTCCGGCGCCGCTTCCGGCCGGTAGACCGAAGGATCGACCCGGTCGGTGACAAACCGCTTGAGCGCGCGGATGGCGATCCCTTCTCCTCCGCCAGCGCCCAGGCTGCAGCGGCTTTCGCATTTGCGGTCGCACACCCTGGCGCTCACGGCCGGGAAGGGATTGGCGGAGCGGATGACCCGGTATGCCCCCTCGTAATCGCCCTTTTCTATGAGGGCGATGTATCTCCACGGCTCCGTGTCCACGGGGCACGCAGCCTGGCAGGGGGCCCCGGTGAGCTGCTTGCACACGAACGCATCGCAGCGCTTGTCTTCGATGTGGCGCTCGTACTCCTCGCGGAAATACCTGAGCGTGCTCAGGACCGGGTTGGCGGCCGACTGGCCCAGGGCGCACATGGTGGTGTCCCTGACCGTCTCCCCGAGCTCCTCGAGCAGATTCAGGTGCTCGGGCGTGCCTCTGCCCTGGATGATATCCTCGAGGAGCTCGTGCAGCCGCTGCGTGCCCTTGCGGCAGGTAAAGCACTTTCCGCACGACTCGTCTTTCAGGAAGGCCATGAAATACCTGGCCACATCGATCATGCACGTTGAGTCGTCCATGACGATCATGCCGCCCGAACCCATGATGGAGCCGGCGGCCTTGAGGCTCTCGTAGGTGATGGGCAGGTCGAACCTCGATGCCGGGATGCAGCCGCCGGCCGGTCCGCCGGTCTGCACGGCCTTGATCTTCCTCTTCCCCGGAACCCCGCCGCCGATGTCGCGCACGACCTGGTTCAGGGTCATGCCCATGGGCACCTCGACGAGGCCGGTGTTCCTGATCTTGCCCACCAGGCTGAAGATCTTCGTGCCGGAGTTTCCTTGCGCGCCCGTCTCTGCAAACCGCCGGGACCCTTGAGCGACGATGACCGGTATGTTCGCCCAGGTTTCCACGTGGTTGATCATCGTGGGCCTGCCGTAGAGTCCCTTTACGATGGGGAACGGGGGCCTCTGCCTGGGCTCGCCCATGCGCCCCTCGATGGACCTGATCAGGGCCGTTTCTTCTCCGCAGACAAAGGCGCCC